>JADKJT010000013.1 GCA_016720905.1 Gemmatimonadaceae bacterium
CGAGCGCGAAGAGTACGAGGCCCTGCGTGATTTCGGGTTCGGCACGCCAACCGGTGTGCCGTATCCGGCCGAGTCGCGGGGGCGACTGCCCGTTCCCACATGGCACGCGCAAACGGCGTCGGCGCTGGCGATGGGGTATGAGATGATGGCCACGCCGCTGCAGATTGCGGCGGCCTATATCGCGATCGCCAACGATGGTGAACTGTTGCAGCCGTCGCTGATCCGGCACGTGCGCGATGCCGACGGCCGGGAAGTCTTTGCCCTTGAGCGACGGGTGGTGCGCCGAGCCATGCAACCCGCGACCTCGCGACTGATGCGCACCATACTGGCCAGTGTCGTCGATAGCGGCACCGCCGTCGCGGCCGACATGGCCACCTACGATGTGGCCGGCAAGAGTGGCACCGCGCGACGCGTGCAGGACGGCGCCTATCGCGGCGGTCACAATTCCACGTTCGCCGGCATGTTTCCGGCGCAGGCTCCGCAATATGTGCTGGTGGTGCGCTTGATCGATCCTCAGGGCAAGATCTACGGCGGCACGGTGGCAGGACGCATCGTCAACGAGATCCTCCAGTCGGCGTTGGCGACGCGCGATGCCTCGCTTGATCGGCGGGCATTGGCCGCCGTTGTGAAGCCGGTGCCGGTGTCGCCGCGCAAGCCATTGTCGTCCCAGGCCATCGCGGCGGCGCTGCGCGATACGGCGCGTTTTGATTCGTTGCGCGCGCCGGCGCCAGTGCCGGTGCCGATGGTTGCCGTGCCGGGGCGTGTGGTCGTGTCGCTGCCATACAGCCCAGCCGCATCCGCGAAACCCGTTGGCGGCGCGCGGCGGCACTGCTGGGCAGCGGGAATACCACCACGCCCGACCCGCGTCGCGCCGAAGCGCGCGCCCTGCCATCGGTGTATGGACTGGACGCGCGACAGGCGACGCTCACGCTGCATGCCGCAGGCTTCCGGGTGTCGTTGGCCACGGGCAGTGTCACGCGCACGCGACCGGCTGCGGGCACGCTCATGCGCGGCGGCTCGACGGTGGTGTTGGAGACCCCGCAGTGACCGGCCACCCGACGGCGCGCGCCGGGCAGCTGGTGTCGACGGTGGTGGACGCGCTGCGCGAGGCGGGCGTGTTGGTCGCCGTGGACGGCGACGCACCGACCTCGTTGACCGATCTCGTTGACGACAGTCGCCGGGTCACACCGGGGCGTGCTTCGTGGCCGTGAAGGGGCACGCGCAGGATGGTCACGATTGGCTGGATGCGGCCCAACGTGCCGGTGCGGCGTTGCTGATTGTCGAGGATGCGTCGCGCGTGGCCGGGATGTCGACACCACTGCCAACCCTCACCGTTCGTGATGGTCGCCGCGCGGCGGCCATCGCGGCCGCCGCGTTTCACGACTGGCCGGCGCGTGAACTCATCATGGTTGGTGTCACCGGCACCAATGGCAAGACCACCACCGTCGGACTGCTGCGGCACCTGCTGCATCGGCCAGACCGTCCGGCGGCCTCCATTGGCACGCTAGGGGTGCTGATGGGTTCGGCCGGTGAACCCGTGCCGGGCGGGCAGGGGCTCACCACGCCGGGCCCCGTCGAGTTGCAGCGACTGTTACGCCAATTGCGCGCCCGCGGCGTGTGCACGGTGGCCATGGAGGTGTCGTCGCATTCACTCGATCAACGCCGCGTCGAGGCCATCACGTTTGCCGCCGCAGTGTTTACGAATCTCACCCGCGATCATCTCGACTATCACGGCACGATGGAGGCGTATCGCACGGCGAAACTGCGCCTGATCGGATTGCTCGCGCGTGACGGCGTGGCGTTGTTCAACAACGATGATCCGTCCTGGCAGGGGGTGCCGAACGCACCGCGGCGAGCGACGTTTGGCGTGGAGAGTCCGGCCGACGTCACGGCGCGCGATGTGGTGTTCCACACGCACGGCAGCCGTTTCCTGCTGGTCGCTCCGTCTGGCGCGTTGCCGGTTTCGCTGCCGCTGATTGGCGACTTCAACGTCTCCAACGCGCTCGCCGCGGCATCGGCCGCCCTGGCGCTGGGCGTGTCGCTGGCCGATGTGGCGGATCGACTGTCCACGGTGCCACAGGTACCGGGTCGCCTGGAACGGCTGCGCACCGCACCAACGGTCCTGCGTGATTATGCCCATACGCCGGATGCGCTGGACCGCGCGTTGCGAGCCGTGCGGCCGTTTACGCAAACGGCCGACGGCATGAGCAGCAAGCTGATCGTGGTCTTCGGCTGCGGCGGCGACCGGGATCGTGGCAAGCGCCCGGACATGGGACGCATCGCGGAAGCGCTGGCCGATGTGATCATCGTCACCAGCGACAACCCCCGCACCGAGGATCCCGAACGTATTCTGGATGACATCGAAGCGGGCATGCGTCGCCGAAATCATCGACGAATTGTCGATCGGCGCGAGGCCATTGCCGCAGCGCTGCAGGTGGCGTCGCCCGAGGACGTCATCGTGCTCGCCGGCAAAGGTCACGAGACCTACCAGATTCGCGGCACCGTGTCGTATCCGTTTGACGAGCGTGTCATTGTCGAGGAACTCTCGGCGGCGCTGGGGGACGACGGTCCGTCGCATACATCATGACCACCTATTCTGCCGCAGGAACCGCCTTCGCGCCCGTTGACCCGGTGCTGCCACTCCTCCCGCATCCATACTGGACCCGGGAGCGGGTGGCGCGCGCGTTGCACACGGGCCCCAGCTCGCAGGCGCCATTCGGTGGTGTGTCCACCGATACCCGTCACATCACGCGCGGGGATCTGTTCGTTGCCCTGTGCGGCGAGCGCTATGACGCGCACGATTTCCTGCAGGACGCGCGCGATCGCGGTGCGGCGGCGTTGGTGGTGAGCGATGCGACCAAGGCGGTGGGACTCGGTCTGCCCGTCTATGTCGTCCCCGACACGCTGGTTGCGCTGGGACAGCTCGCCACGGCGTGGCGACGCGCCTGGGGACGCAGCGTGATCGCCGTCGCCGGATCGAATGGCAAGACCAGCACCAAGGAGCTGATCAAGGCGGCACTCGGGCGCACGCTGCAGGTGCACGCCACGGCGGGAAATCTCAACAACCTGATCGGCGTCCCGCTGACGCTCCTGGCGATTCCGTCTGATGCCCAGGTGGCCGTCGTCGAGTTGGGCACCAATGCACCGGGCGAGATTGCCACGCTGCGCGCTATCGCGGAGCCCGATGTCTCGGTCATGACATCGATTGGCGAGGAGCATCTTGAGGGCCTGGGAGATCTCGCCGGCGTGCTGCGCGAAGAGGCCACCGTGTTCGACGGGGTCCCGTTGGCCATTGTCCCCTCGGCGCAGCCCGAAGTGTCGCGCGCGGCCAGCGGATGGGCGAACACCATTGTATCGGCGGGTCTGGTCGACGCCGACGTGACACCGACGGCCTGGGGGCTCGATGATCAAGGGCGGCCGTGGCTTGAGGTAGACGGCGTGCACTGCACGCTGCCGCTGCGCGGCGCGCATATGGCGGCGAACGCGATGCTCGCCATCGCGACGGCGCGCGCGTGCGGTGTGTCCATGGAGGCAGCGGCGGCGGGGATGGCGGCCATGCCGGTGCCCAGCATGCGCGGCGTCTGGGAACACCTTGGCGAGGCCGTGCTGATCAACGATGCCTACAACGCCAACCCGGCGTCGATGCGGGCCGCACTGGAGTTGCTCGCGCAGGTCGGCGCGGGTCGGCAACGGGTGGCGATTCTGGGAAGCATGCGTGAACTGGGTGCACAGTCGGCGCAGCAACATCGCGAAGTGGCGCGCGCCGCGTTGGCGTCTCCGGCCGATGTCATTGCGGCCGTCGGCGATTTCTCAGACGCGTTTGCAGTCGAGGCACCAGGCGATCCGCGCGTGGTGGCGACCACCGAGTTTGACGCCCTCTGGCCGTTGCTTGAACCGCGACTGCAACGCAATGCCGTGATGTTGTTGAAAGCGTCGCGAGGGATGAAGCTTGAGCGATTGGTGCCCATGCTGACTGAATGGGCCGCCCGCACGTAGTCTCCCGTCTCCCGTCTCCCGTCTCCCACCCCTTCCGCCTTGCTCTATACGCTCCTGCAGCCCTACGCGCGCGACATCCGCGTTCTCAACTTGCTCAATTACATCACGTTCCGGTCGGCTGCTGCGTTTGTGACCGCGTTGGTGGTGTCGTTCGTGATGGGGCCTTTCATTATCAAGCGGCTGCGGGCCATGGCGGTCCATCAGGTGGTGCGTGCCGGCACGCCCGACTCGCACGCGGGCAAGGGCACCACGCCGACCATGGGCGGTCTCATCATTCTCGTCGCCTCCATTCTGCCGGTATTGCTCTGGGCGCGCCTCGACAATCGATACGTCCTGCTGGCCGTGACCGTGATGTTATGGATGGGGGCCATTGGGTTTCTGGACGACTATCTCAAGCTGCGTCAGAAGCGCGCCGGCCTGAAGAACGAAGGGTTGGTGGAGCGTTACAAGCTGGCGGGACAGGTCACGTGTGGCATCGGACTGGGATTGTGGCTGTGGTTGGCGCCGCTGTCGACGCTACCGGGTGCATCCACCACGCTGCCGTTCGTGAAGTACCTCATCATTGTGCCAGCATCAGGGGCGCTGGCGTGGCTGTATGTCGGCTGGGTGACGTTCATCCTCACCGGCTTCAGCAATGCCGTCAATCTGACGGACGGACTCGATGGTCTCGCGTCGGGGTTGATGGCCATCGCCGTGCTGACGCTGGGACTGTTTGCCTACGTCGCTGGTCGTGTGGACACCAGCGCCTACCTGCAGATCTTCTATCTGCGCGGCGCGGGCGAACTGACGGTGTTCTGCGGCGCGGTTGTCGGCGCCTGCATCGGCTTTCTCTGGTACAACGCGCATCCGGCCCAGGTGTTCATGGGGGACACCGGTGCGCTGGCTCTTGGTGGCGCGCTGGGCGCGATCGCCATTCTGCTCAAGAGCGAATTCCTGTTGCTCATTGTCGGCGCGGTGTTCGTCGCGGAAACGCTGTCGGTCATCCTGCAGCGCACGGTGTTCAAGTACCGTCGCCGTCGCTATGGCCTCGACTACGCGCAGAAACATCGGGTATTTCGACGGGCCCCGCTGCATCATCACTTCGAGATGCTGGGATGGCCGGAATCACAGGTGGTCATTCGCTTCTGGATTCTCGGTGTGCTCTGCGCGATTCTCGCGCTCAGTACGCTCAAATTGCGCTGACGGCGGAGACGCGCACTCATGAGTGATCCACGCAATGCACGCGGACTGACGTCACCGGAGTTGGCCGCCCTGGTGGCGCGGCGTCTGGCCGAACGCGACGGGGAATTCGCCGTGGTCGGACTGGCCCGCAGCGGCACCGCCGCAGTGCGACTGCTGCGCGCCGCCGGGTTGTCCGTGTATGCCTCTGATGCCTCGGCCAGTGCGGCGGTGCACGATACCGCGGCACAGCTTGAGGGTGTCGGTGCGAAGGTGCAGGTAGGCGGACACGATTTGGCGCGGCTCGCGCGCGCGGCCGTGGTGGTGGTGAGTCCGGGCATCCCGCCGGAGGCCGCGCCGCTGGCGGCGGCCCGCGCGGCGGGCGTCCCGATTGTCAGCGAGGTCGAGATTGCGTTACGGCTGCAACCGGCGCTTCGGGTCATTGCCACCACCGGGACCAACGGCAAGACCACCACGACCGCCCTCATTGGCCACTTGCTGCGGGCCCTCGGGCACGACGCCGTCGATGTCGGAAACATCGGCACGCCGGTGTCGGAAATCGGACTGCGCGCGGTGCCACCGACGTGGGCCTCACTGGAGATGTCCTCGTTCCAATTGCATGACACGCCCGGATTCCTTCCCGATGTCGGCGTGCTGACCACACTCAGCCCCGATCATCTCGACCGCTATGCGAGCGTCGCCGACTACTACGCCGACAAGGCGCGGTTGTTTGGCAATGCGTCGGTCTCATCGCAATGGGTCGTGACCGCTGATAGCGAGGACGTGACGGCGATGGTTCAGGGTGTGCCCGGCCGCATGTATCGGTTCTCCACGCAGCGGCAGGACGTCGAGGCATTCTTCGACAGGACGAGCGGCCTGCTGCACGTGCTGGGCGCGCCCGTGGTTGCCCGCGAACGACTGGCCTTGACCGGCGATCACAACGTGGCGAATGCACTGGCCGCACTGCTGGCGGTCATGGTCGCCGATCCAACGCATGCCACGCCGGGCGCGCGCGATCGACTGGCGGCCGCCATTGCCACGTTTCATGCCCTGCCGCATCGACTCGAACCCGTGGCCGATCGTCAGGGCGTCCTCTGGCTCAATGATTCGAAAGCCACCAACGTGGCGTCAACGCAGGTGGCGTTGGCCGGCATGACGCGCCCCACCATCCTGTTGCTCGGTGGTCGACACAAGGGGGAAGCGTACACGTCGCTCGTCCCGCAGCTGCTGCGCATTGCCAAGGTCGTACTGGCATACGGCGAGGCCGGACGTCTCATCGCGACTGATCTGGACGCTCCCTTGCACGGGCGCGTGATGTTCGAGCCTCTGGGCGATGCACCGTTCGCCGCCGTGGTCGCGCGTGCTCGGCAACTCTCGTCGCCGGGCGACGTGGTGCTGCTGTCTCCGGCCTGCTCCAGCTACGACATGTTTGCCAACTACGAAGATCGCGGTCGCGCATTCGCGCGATTGGCGCAGGGCGCCGCGTCGTGAACGCGCCAAGCTTGCCGGGAACGCGAGAGCGATGGCGCATGGGGGTGGAGGCGCGCGCCCTGCTGTTGGTCACCGCGGCGCTGGTGGCCTTTGGTCTGGCGGTGCTGTACAGCGCCAGTGCCTTGGTGGCCATCAACGCGGGAAGCCCAGGGCATTACTATGTGCTGCGGCAAGCCACCGGGGTGGTGGTGGGGATGGTGCTGTTTGCACTGATGGCCAAGTTTGACGCGGAAATCTGGCGACGATTTGCCTGGCCGATCATGGGACTCAGTCTGTTCCTGATGTTGATCATCATCCTGCCGGGGACCGAGTCGATCTCGGGACGGCTGTACGGGTCGCGCCGCTATCTGTTCAACGGCTCCATGCAACCGTCGGAACTCGCGAAGTTCGCCGTGCTGGTGTGGACACCGATGCTGCTCGTGAAGAAGGGGGACGCCGTTCGTCGTCTCGGGAAAGGCCTGCTGCCGTTCGTGGTGGTCATCGGCGCGTTGAGCGTGCTGGCGATTCTGGAGCCTGACTATTCAGTGGCGATGATGTTCTGTCTCCTCATGGCCGTGCTGCTGTTCGTCGGCGGCGCCCGGGTGGCGCACTTCATCTTCCTGGGCGCGCTGGCGGTGCCGTTGCTGGTGCAGCAGGCCTCGAAAAGCACCTACGTTCGTGAGCGGGTTCGCAGCTTCCTGGCACACGAAGAGAGCGATTCCACCCGGAAGGCGTCAACCGGCGATCAGCAGTATCAGTCGCTGGTAGCCGTGGGGTCCGGGGGCGCACTCGGCGTCGGTTTCGGGCAAGGCAATCAGCAGCGTGGCTGGTTGCCCCTGGCCTACAACGACTTCGTTGGATCGGTGGTCGGCGAAGAGTTTGGATTCGTCGGTGTCGCGGGCCTCACCATCGCCTTCGCGCTGTACGGGTGGCTTGGCTTCCGCATCGCACGCAACGCGCGCTCGCCGTTTTGTTCACTCCTCGCCACCGGACTCACCTTCACGACCGTCCTCACGGCGTTCATCCACATCGGGGTCGTGATCGGATTGTTGCCCAATACGGGGCTCACCCTCCCGTTTGTCTCGTATGGCCGGTCTAACCTGGTACTGACTCTGGCCATGACCGGGATCCTGGTGAACATCGGCAGCGATCGGGAACGGGTATATGGCGTGAGTGCCACCGATCCGTTGGTCGTCCGGCCCACCTAGTGGCTGATTCCGCACGACGCCGAGTTTGGTTTGCCGGTGGCGGCACCGGCGGGCACCTATACCCCGCACTGGCCATTGCCCGCGCATTGGTACGCCATGACGGCGCCTTCGCCCCGCTGTTCATCGGCGCGCACCGCGGTATCGAACGTGACGTACTGCCGACCACCGAATTCCCGCACACGCTTCTGGACCTGCATCCCCTCTATCGTCGGACGCCCTGGAACAATTGGCGGACGGCGGTCGGCGCGATCGGGGCGTGGCGCGCGTTGTCTCGCCTCGCCCTGAGCGAAAGACCGGAGGCGGTCATTGGCACCGGTGGCTATGTGGCGGGGGTGGCGCTCGCGTGGGCCCGCGCGCACGGCGTGCCGACGGTCCTGCATGAATCGGATAGTCATCCGGGAATGACAACCCGTGTCTTTGCCAGGGGCGCGCGTGCCGTCTATCTGGGATTCCCGGAAGCCACGCGATTCCTTTCGACATCGCCGCAGGCCGATGTTCGGGCACTCGGCGCGCCAATCGAAATGCCACCGGTGGACCGGCTTGCTCGCGCTGCGGCGCGCGCCGTGTGGAATCTGCCGGCGGACGCCTTCGTGGTGCTGGCGTTTGGTGGGAGCCAGGGTGCCCGCGCGCTGAATGAGGCGATGGCGGCTTGGTGCGCCAAGGACCTCCCCAATGGCGTGGCGCTCATCTGGGCCACGGGTCGCGCTCAGGCATCCGCGTATTTGGATAGGGAGTCGAGCATGGTGCGGGTTCGGCCGTACCTGAGTCCGATTGCCGACGCGTACGCCGCCGCCGATCTGGCAATCACCCGAGCTGGTGCCATCAGTATCGCCGAGTTGTGCGCGTGGGGGATTCCGTCAGTGCTGGTTCCGCTGCCGACCGCAGCGCAGGACCATCAGGCGCACAATGCGACGGTGGTGGCGGCGAGCGGTGCGGCGGTCCACTTGCCGCAGTCGCAACTGAGTGTCGCACGACTGGAATCGATCGTGAATGAACTCAGGTCACATCCCCAGCGACTTGATGCGATGCGTCATGCCGCCCGTGAGCGCGCACGCCCATCGGCGGCCGACGACATCGCGAAGTCGATCAAGGATTTGCTGACCGCTCGGTGACATCACAATAGTTCCAATAAACATTTTGGTCGAGATGATGCTCTCCCATACGCGAGAGGTGGTGTAGTTGACCTCAGTGTCGAGACGAAGAACCGTTGGTGTCGAATATTTCAACAATGTTGAATCATTGTAAAAATGTGTGGTGGCGACTGATCATCTCACGCCTCATGCGGCTACTGGTGAGCGCTCGTGCCGATTCCCAGCCAGTCGTTCAAGTGGATTCTCGCACGTAGATCACAAGTTGTGTTGTCCACACCAGCGTGTGTGGTGCGACCCCCATGCGCCGCAGGCGTCGACCGACGATATTGGGCCATGATTTCGTTGCTGCTCGATACCACCGATTCGCGACCCGTGCATTTCATCGGGATTGCCGGCGCTGGCATGAGCGCGCTCGCCGAGTTGCTGGCGCGGCGCGGTGTTGCGGTCGTGGGAACAGATGCGAACCCGGGTGGCGCTCCCGACCTCGCGGCGCTTGGCATTGCCGTTTCGGCGCATGACGCCGCGCTGGTCGCACAGGCCAGGGCGGTCGTGTACTCGTCTGCGATCCCGGCCATGCACCCGGAGATGGTCGCGGCGCGTCAGCGCGAGTTGCCGGTCATTCGTCGGGCAGAGGCCCTTGCCGATGCTGTCAGCGGCGGGACGTTGGTGGGAATCGCCGGGACCCACGGCAAGACCACTACTACGGTCATGACCACCGAAGCGCTCGCGGCCGCCGGGCGCGACCCGACGGGCGTGGTCGGCGGTCGCGTGGGGAGTTGGGGCGGCAACCTGAGGCTGGGCCGTGTGGGTGCCGACGGGGCCGTGTACGTGGTGGAGGCCGATGAGTACGATCGGTCCTTTCTCGCGCTGCAACCCGCTGTCGCGGTTGTCCTCAATGTCGAAGCGGACCATCTCGACATCTATCGGGATCTGGACGACATCGAACGCGCCTTTGAGATGTTTCTCTCACCCGCCCGCGTGGTGGTGCGCTGCGCCGACGACGCGGGCGCCATGGCCCTGCGCGTGGCGAGCAGTCGGGAGGTTTTCGCGTACTCGGCGACCGTCAGCGGGGAGGCCCCGGCGACTCACGCCAGCGATGCCCGACTGATTGCGCAGGCGTTGACGCTTTCGGCGTCCGGCGCGCGCTTTGATGTCGTATTTGATGGTCAGTCGCTGGGCGAGATTGAGCTGTCCGTGCCTGGCGTGCATAATGTGCGCAACGCGCTTGCGGCCATCGGGGCCGGGCTCGCGCTCGGGTGCACGGTACCGGCCATGGCGCCGGGGCTGTCGGCATTTCGCGGTGTGGAACGCCGCTTCCAGCGATTGGGTTCGGCGCGCGATATCGACGTGGTCGACGATTATGCGCACCATCCCACTGAGGTGGCGGCAACGCTGGCCGCCGCACGACATGCGTTTCCCGGACGACGTCTGGTTGTGGCGTTCCAGCCGCATCTCTATTCGCGAACGGTTGACCTGCAGCGTGAATTCGCCGAGGCGCTGTCGGCCGCCGATCTGCTCTTCTTGTGCGACATCTACGGGGCACGCGAGGCGCCGCGTCCCGGCGCCAGTTCGGCATTGATCGGGGATCGCCTTCCTCCGGGCCTCCTTGAGTGGAGCGGGCCCCGTACCGATGCCGCGCAGGCGCTCCGGCATGTCGTGCGCGCAGGCGATGTCGTGATCACGATGGGGGCCGGCGATGTCACGCGGACCGGTCCGGAACTGCTCGGGGCGTTGCGCACATGACCGTTGGCATGCCGCAGACCATGTCCTTGTCCTTCGAGTCGGACACGGCGGTCACACGTGGCGCCGGTGCGTCGAGTAGCGTTCCCCGTCGCCCGTGGCGCGATCGGCCGCGTTGGCAGCGCCGCCTGGCCACCATTGCCACGGTTGCCGCTGCCGGCGCATTGATCGCCGGTCCGTGGTGGGGGCCGCTGGCCCTGTCTCGGCTGGACTTCTTCCATGTGCGTACCGTCGAATTCCAAGGCGTGCGATACGCCAAGGCGTCCGAGCTGGTACAGCGACTCAAGGTGGATACCACGCAATCCGTGTGGCAGCCGCTCGATTCGCTGGTGGCGCGTGTGAGCGCCCATCCGATGGTCCTGCGTGTCGATGTCGTTCGCGATCTGCCGGGAACGCTCCGCGTGCTGGTGACCGAACGAACGCCCGTGGCGTTCGTGTCGGTCAAAGGGGGACTTCAGCCGGCAGACGCGACCGGCGCACTGCTTCCCATCGATCCGTCAACGAATCCACTCGACATGCCGGTGGTGGCCAGCGCCGACAGCGCGCTGCTGGGTGTGCTTGACGGGCTCCGGGAGAACGCGCCTGCGCTGTACGCGCGGGTGACACAGGCGCGTCGGGTGGGCCGCGACGAACTCCGGTTCTCGTTGACCGGCGGTACGGTGGGTGCGGCCGGCCCGGCAATGGTCAACGCGATCATCGTTCGGTCCACGTCCGACGTGACCGTGGCGCGATTCCGAGACATATTACCCGTGGAAGCGGATCTTGCGCGGAACCATCTGCGCGTGGTTGAACTCGACCTTCGCTTCCGGGACCAAGTGATCGCCAGACAGCCATGACAACCGACCCAATCGTTGCCGCACTCGACATCGGTACGGCCCACACCACGGCGATCATCGCGGCCGTGCACGGGGATCTGCCGCGCGCACCCGTGCTCAGGGTGCTCGGCATCGGGCGGACGCGCACCATGGGACTGCGGCGCGGCGTGGTCTCCGATATCGAAGAGGCCACGCGATCCATCCGGAAGGCGGTGGACGAAGCCAGCAAGCATGCCGGGGTGGCACCGGACAGTCTGTACGTGGGCATCGCCGGTGAGCATGTCCGGGCGATCAGTTCCTCGGGCGTGGTGGCCATCAGCGGCGACGAGATCCAGCGCGCCGACGTCGAGCGCGTGAACGAAGTGGCGCGCGCAATGTCCATTCCGCAGGATCGCGAATTGTTGCATGCGATTCCTCAGGAATACCGGGTGGACAAGGCCGACGGCATTCGCGACCCGGTGGGCATGATCGGTACGCGGCTCGAGACTGAGATGTATCTGATCACCATCGGGAGCTCGCCGGCGATGAACCTGCGCAAGAGCATCGATCGCGCGGGACTCAAGGTGAAGGAGCTGGTGCTGGAGCCATTGGCCAGCGCCCTCGCCGTGCTGTCCGAGGAAGAGAAGGAGCTTGGGGTCGCCCTGATCGAACTCGGCGCCGGCAGCACGGACCTCGCGGTGTTTCACGAGGGAAAGATCCGTCATCTCGGCACGATCGCCTACGGCGGCAACGCGGTCACCAGCGACATTGTGCAGGGACTGGGCGTGACGCAGAACGATGCGGAGCAGCTCAAGGAAGCGTATGGGTGCGCCTACGAGCCCCTGATGACGGTCGACCAACTCATTGCCGTGCCGGCGACCGCCACGCACGGCGAACGGCATCTGTCACGCGAATTGATGACGCACATCATCCATCAACGCATGGATGAGATCTTCGACAAGGTGCAGCGGGAAATCCAAGCCGCGGGTTTTTCCGGTCGACTCAACGCCGGCATTGTGCTCACCGGCGGCGGCGCGTCGCTGGAAGGCGTCACCGACCTGGCGGCCGACATTTTCGGACTCGGAGTGCGCGTCGGGGTGCCGGGCGAGAAGATCGACGGCCTGGTGGAGACCGTGGCCGATCCGCGTTTCGCCACGGTGGCGGGACTCGCGTTGTACGGCGCGCATCGCGTGGCACTGGGTGGCGTGATGACGCGACGGACCCAGCGCAGCGGCGCGGGCGTGGACAAGCTGGCGGGTCGTGTGAAGACCTGGCTGCAGGACTTCTTCTAGGGCGTCGACACAATCGGATGCTGCGCCGCCGTCTCCCACGGCAATGACGGCCACCAGCGCGTCGTGACAATCGGCGCTGTCGGCTCCACGCTCTCGCCTGGCCGCGGTGTGGCGATGGTTGCGCCACTGAGTGCGGCGGCCGCCAGCACGCGCTCGATCGGCTCGGTCCATCCGTGATACGCAAGACGGAACAATCCCCAGTGCACCGGCAGCATCACGCGACCACGTACCATCGCGTGCGCCTGCACGGCTTGCTCGGGGCCGATGTGCCAGTCGGGCCAGCTGCGATGATACTGGCCCACTTCAATCAGCGTGCAATCAAACGGACCATACCGCGCGCCGATATCGCGCATCGCGGGAAAGAGCCCCGTGTCGCCTGAGTAGTACACACGATGCGCCGGGCCGATCATCGCGTAACCGGTCCACAGTGTCGCATCCTTGTCCAGCAGCATGCGCCCGGATGCGTGTCGCGCCGGCACACTGACGATCTTCACGGCGGCCACCGCGGTGCTGTCCCACCAGTCCAGTTCCTCAATGCGCGCGCTCGGCACGCCCCAATACTCCAGATGCGCGCCTACGCCCAACGGCACGATGAAGCGAGCACCGGTGCTGGCCAGTGCGCGAACCTGTTGGCCGGTCGAGGTGATCATAGTGATCGTGCGAAATGAGCACCACATCGATCGGCGGCAACCGATCCAGCGCGAGGACGGGTGGATACCACCGTGACGGTCCGACGCCCGGGAGTGGTGTCGGACGCGTACTCCACACGGGGTCCAACAAAATTCGCACCCCATCAATTTCAACCAGCGTCGTCGAATGGCCCATCCACGTGATGCGCAACCCGGACACGGGCCACAGCGTCAAACGCGCCGGATCGACGTGCACCACCGGTACCGCCGCTGATGGAATGCCGACCGGGCTGGCAGTGCGCATCGCGGTGAGGCCACCTACGAGATCATTGATCAGCGGTTGTGGATTCTCGAAATGACCGGAGTGCCACTGCGCCGATTGCTCCATGCGTGTGCGGCGCTCGCCATGCGCGAGGTGCCCCATCGGTCGCCATGCCGCAATGGTCGCGAACAGTACGACGGCGACGACAAGTCCGAGCACACCCAGCAGTCCGCGGCGGAAGTACATGGCCACAATATGGACGATTACCCGGCGGATGATCTGCGTACCCGACTACCGAGTACCGAGTACCGAGTACCGAGTACTGAGTTCTGAGTTCTGAGTACCGAGTTCGTCTCCCATGTAGCGATATGCCAGCCACGCACTCACCGCGCCACACACATGCCACAGGGCATGTCCCTGCCACAGGCTCGTCGGCGCGCACAGCAGATGCGTGATATCGAGAATCCATACGCCAAAGCCAAACGCCAGCACACCGATCGCGGTTGCGAATAACCGAAGCGGCGCGGTCAACACACCACGCCGACGATTGGTCCATTCCGACCAGACAATCGCCAGCACCAGGGCCCCGAACGCATAACGGCGCAGCGCCGGAAGGCCCACCAAGAGGGCCAGCAGCGCCACGTTGACCACGAGGTACAGCGTGTTCTGCCTCGCGGCGGTCCATGTGCGACGACGCGACAGACTCTCCAGCAGCAGAAACGTCGCCACGAGATACATCCCCAGCACGTCGGCGGTTTGCCCCCAGAAGGTGAGCGACGCGTGAAAGAACGCCGAGCCCACACCCACCAGAAGCGTGGCGGCGGCGAACCGCCACGCGGCGGCGTCGCGCGAGCGATGCACCACGAGGAGCGCCACGATGAGGAACGCGCCGCTGCTGACAGTGTTCGCCGGCTGTCGCACCGCGCCCGCCTGTGCGGCTTCGCAGAAGCAGCGGTCTGGCATGCAACTGGCCTCACGCCACCCGGTCCATGGTTCTTTCATAAGGTCTGCGGGAGCGAGTGAACGGGCAAAGGCCACGGAATACAGCGCGGTGCACGAATGCATACTCTGTGACAGTGTGCGCCGGGTCACCAGTGCGCGCAGGACCCCAATCGTAGCATGCTGCATCCATGGAACGCCACACCGGATCGTCCGTTCACGTCGCGCGTCGCAGCGTGCTCTCCGTCGCCGTGCTTCCCGTGCTGCTGATCGCGGCCTGCGACGTCGACCATGCGGTGGCCGTACGCGACGCGACCGCGTCCGTCGCGGGACCGGGGACTTCGTCGGCGCCGCCGGCGGACAGTTCGATGGTGGCGCGTCGGATTATCGGGGTGGGTGACACCGTGCGGCTGCAGGCACCAGCACCAAGCCGACGTGATCGTGTGGTGCAGTGGTCCTCGTCCGCGCCGACCATCGCGTCGGTCTCTGCGCAAGGACTCGTGGTGGGCGTGTCCGTAGGCGATGCGTTGATCGCGGCGACCAGCAAGGGCGGCGTGTTGCGATTGAGCCTGCGCGTGGCGGCACCCACACCACCATCGCCACCACCCACTCCACCCGCTCAGCCGCCCGCGCCACCGCCGGTGCCGACTCCCACGCCGCCGCCACTCGGAGCCCTCGGACTCAACGCGCCGTTGGGACGCCTGTTGTATCCGGCAGACAACCCGTGGAATCAACCGGTCGATACGGCGCAGGTTGATCCGAATTCCAACGCGATTATCGCCAACATCGGGGCCACCCGGGCGTTCCATCCGGACTTTGGTGCCGATTGGAATGGCGGTCCGTTTGGTATTCCCTACGTGGTGGTGAGTGGATCCCAGGCGCGCGTGCCGGTCAGCTTCGACTATGCCGATGAAAGCGATCCCGGACCGTATCCCGTGCCGCCAAACGCGCCCATCGAAGGCGGCGCGTCCGCATCGGGCGACCGCCATGTCCTCGTGGTGGATCGTGACAACTGGAAGCTGTACGAACTCTACGCGGCATTCCCGCAAGCCAACGGCAGCTGGACGGCGGGTTCCGGCGCGGTGTTTGACCTCACGAGCAACGCGCTGCGACCGGCGGGATGGACCTCGGCCGATGCCGCAGGATTACCCATTCTGCCCGGTCTCGTGCGGTACGACGAAGTCGCGGCCGGCAGCATTGCCCACGCCCTGCGCTTCACGGTCTCGCGCTCCCGGCGCGCCTACATTCCACCAGCGAGACACTGGGCCAGCAGCGACACCAGTTCGTTGCGGCCGCCCATGGGCATGCGCGTCCGCCTCAAGGCAGGCGTCGATATCGGCAGCTATCCGGCAAACGCCCAAACCATCCTCCGCGCACTCAAGAAGTATGGGATGATCGTGGCGGACAATGGCAGTGATTGGTACATCTCCGGGACCGCCGATGCCCGTTGGAATGACGCCGAACTGAACACCCTCAAGCGTCTGCGCGGCAGTGACTTTGAAGTGGTGCGGATGAGTGGGGTCGTGAAGCCCTAACGGGCCCAACCTCTCCTCAAGCCTTGCCGAACGGGTGACGAGGTTGCTGCGTAGTCATCGTGTATTCGATGCGAAGTGCGCCGCCGCTCCTCACCCTGTCTCATCGCCTGAAGGGAGTCCTCGTGATCCACGCTGGCCCGTCACGTTTCCGCCGTCTTGCCGTTGCCGTCGTAGCGCTCGGCCTGTTGCCGTCGCTGGCCACCGCACAGCAAATGACTGCCGATACCCGCGACCCCAACCAGAAGCAGGACGAGAGCTTCGCGAAGAGCTACAAGGAGTGGCTCGTCAACCCGACGCATGGCAGCCCGTTGGTCGACCACTTGCCCGTGGTCGCGGGCATTCCGTCACCCAAGGACGTGCTGGGCTATCACATCGGGGCGCCCAGGAAGCTCACCTACTACGCCGATCAGTTGAAGTACTATCGCGCGCTGGCGGCGGCGACTCCCCGCGTGAAAGTGGAGACGATCGGGCGGTCCGACGAAGGGCGTGAACTCGTGGTGGTGTGGGTGACCTCCGACGCCAACATGAAGACGTTGGCGCAGAACCGGCAAAAGCTCGCCAAGATCGCCGATCCGCGCGGACTGTCGGCGTCGCAGATCAAGGAGCTGATCGAGACGGCGCGTCCGCACTACCACCTGATGGGTGGCCTGCACAGCGGTGAAACCGGCCCCTCGGAAATGCTGATGGAACTGGTGTATCGACTGGCGACGGAGACGTCACCCATCGTCACGCAGATCCGCAACAACCTGTATGTGTCCGTGACGCCGGTCGCTGATGCCGACGGGCGCGATCGCAACGTGGATTGGTTCTACAAGGGACTCGACGCCAACCTGCCGAATTCCACGCCGGCCGCACCGAGCATGGCGACGGGCGCCACGCCCCCGGATACCACTGGGGTCGCTGGCGGCGGGCGTGGTGGCGCCGGGCGCGGGGCAGGCGGCGGCCCTCCGGGTGAGGGCGGCCCGCCGGGCGGTGGGCCCGGCGGTGGTGGTCGTGGCATCGGCGCCGTGCCGTACTGGGGCAAGTATGCCTATCACGACAACAACCGCGACATCAACATCAAGCTTTTGCAGATGCGCGGTATCATCGATTGGTATTTCACCGCGTATCCACCCATCATGCACGATCTGCATGAGGCGCAGCCGTTGATGTACACCTATACCGGCGGCCCGCCGCAGAACCCCAATCTCGATCCGCTGTTGTTCGCGGAGTTGCCGTGGTTCGGCAATTGGGAACTGGCACAGATGACCAAGTACGGCATGCCCGGCGTGTACACGCATGCGTTCATGGATGGTTGGTCACCGGGGTATCTGGGGTCGGTGGCGTACAATCACAACGGCCTGATGAAGATGTATGAGACACAGTCAGGACGTGATCTCGACAGCGCGGCCATCGCCAACGCGAATCGTCCGGGGGCGGCTGCGGCCGGCGGTGGCTTTGGCGGACGCGGTGGCTCGATGCCCACGGGCAAGGGGGGCGCGCAGGAACGCGAGTGGTATCGCGGCCTGCCGATTGGCTTCAACGACATGGCGACCTTTACCCGCCGCTCGAACACCAATTACATGCAGACGGGCGTGCTCTCCTCGCTGCAGTTGGCGGCGATGTTTCCGGCCACGGTGCTGGAAAACTTCTACATCAAGACGCGCAACTCCATCGCGGAAGGACGAACCAAGGCGCCGTTTGGTTTTGTCATTCCCGTGCAGCGTGACATGACGCGGGTGGCGGAGTTCATCAACATCATGCGCTTGCAGCGCATCGAAGTCGGACTGGCGACGGAGCCGATCAAGATCGGTGCCGTCACGTATCCGGTGGGCTCCTATGTGATCAAGCGCGATCAACCCTACGGACGTCTGGCCAAGAATCTCATCGAGAAGCAGCAGTATCCCGATGCGAGACTGCAAACGTACGACGACAGCGGCTGGTCGACGGGATTCGCCATGAATGTGGACGTGGTCGAGGTTGCCGACTCGTCGATTCTCAAGGCGAAGGTGTCGCCGGTGTCGAAGGTGGTACCGAAGGGAACCACCACTGGCAGCGGCACGGCCGGCATCGCGGTGGCCCACCTGGGATCCAACAACATGGTGGCGCTGCGCTACCGACTGAAGGACGTCGCGATGAAGGTGGCGGAAAAGAAGTTCACCGCGGACGGCATGGAGTTTCCCGCCGGGTCGTTCGTGATCAGCGATGAGCAAGGCGGCCGCAGTGCGGGCGGCGGTCGATTCGCTCGGGCTGACCGCGAGCGCGCTGTCCGCCACGCCAACGGTGCCGATGCATGACGCCGATGTGCCTCGCGTGGCCATCTATTCACAATGGAGCGGCACCCAGAACCTCGGCTGGTATCGCCTCACCTTCGACGAATTCCATATCCCGTACGACCTGATCTACAAGGAACGCGTGGCCAAGGGGAAGTTGCGCGAGCAGTATGATGTGATTCTGATCGCCGAACAGAACCTGAGTCGCAACACGGTCATGCAGGCGCCGGCCGCACGCCCGCAGCCGTATCAGAAGAGTGAGAAGTACAAATTCCTCGGCGATTACGGGGAAACGGCCGATATGTCCGGCGGATTCGGACAGGCTGGTGTCGATGCCTTCGCCGCGTTTCTCGAAGGCGGCGGGACGATCATCGCGGTGGGCGAATCGGCGCGGTTGCCGATCGAATTCGGTTGGGCGCGCACGGTCGACAAGGTCGCTGTGCCCGGACTGACCTCGCAGCGCCCGCTAGTGGAGGGCGAGATCACCAAGCCCGAGCACCCGGTGTTCTACGGGTACGACAAAAAGACGCTTCCCGTGAAGTACGTCGGCGGGACACCGTTCAAGGTGGGAATCGCCGACGAAGGGAACGTGCTGGCGCGCTACGTGGGCGGCGACAAGGCGGTCATTTCCGGTCTCATGACCGGCGCCGATTCCCTCAAGTCGCGTCCTTTCGCGGTGGATGTGCCGAATGCCTACAAGGGCATGGGTCGCGTGATCATGTTCTCGAACAACCCGATCTATCGCTGGCAGAATCACGGCGAGTTCAACATGATCTTCAACTCGGTCATCAACTGGAACGACGCGGGCGCGCCGGCTGCGCCGGTGCCGGCAGTGACCGCGCCGAGGCCGTAGCAGGGCTGGAGGCACCTCGGTTTGTGTCGCGGATCACACCTCTTCGCGCGGCCCCGGATTGTGGATAATCGGTCCCACTCCGGGGCCGTGACGAACTCGTCCAACTCCATTGCATTTCACGGGTTGCGCTCTCAAGGCGAAAGTGTATTCTAAGCCCGTTAGCCAACACCGTGACAGAACGCTTGCGGACCGCCGAAGGTGGCGGTGCTCGCTGCCCGATGGCATTTCCTGACGACATCTGGCATCCCGGTTTCCCGGGACGCCAGGCCTCCACCCTGTGCCCGCCCAGCCCTGTATGGAGCTACCCCGGATGACCTTCGAATTCGAAGAGAGCGCCACGCAGAACGCCCGCATGAAGGTGGTGGGTGTCGGTGGCGGTGGCGGAAACGCCGTCAACCGCATGATTGAAGAGCACCTTGAAGGCGTCGAGTTCATCTCGGTGAACACCGACGCGCAAGCGCTGCTGAACTCCAAGGCCGACGTCAAGATCCAGATCGGCAAGAAGCTGACGCGCGGACTTGGCGCCGGGGCGCGTCCGGAGGTCGGACGACAGGCCATCGAGGAAAACCGCGAAGATGTCAACCGGGTGATCGGCAACGCCGATCTGGTGTTCGTCACCTGCGGCATGGGTGGCGGGACGGGAACAGGTGCCGCACCAGTCATTTGCCAACTCGCCCGCGAAGCCGGTGCGTTGACGGTTGGCATCGTGACACGGCCGTTCCTGTTTGAAGGACGCAAGCGCATGCGACAGGCCGAGGAAGGCATTGCCGAAATGCGCAAGAATGTCGATACCATGATCATCGTGCCCAACGAGCGGTTGCTGGCCGTGGTCGGGAAGGGCATTCCATTCCACGAGGCGCTCAAGAAGGCCGACGAGGTGCTCCTTCACGCCACGCAGGGCATCTCCGTGCTGATCAGCGAGACCGGCTTGGTGAACGTCGATTTCGCCGACGTGCGCACGGTCATGCAGAACGGCGGCTCGGCGCTGATGGGCACCGGTATCGGCCGTGGTGAAAACCGCGCCATGGAAGCGGCGCAACAGGCCATCGCCTCACCGTTGCTCGACAATGTGTCCATCTCTGGCGCCACCGGCGTCCTGGTGAACATCACCGGCGGAGAAGATCTCACGTTGGGTGAAGTGCACCAAATCAACGACATCGTGCACGATGCCGTGGGTGACAACGCCGAAATCATCTTCGGTGCCGTGCACGAGCCGGCGATGATGGGCGAGATTCGTGTAACCGTCATTGCGACCGGTTTCGATCGCGACCTGCAGGGGGGGCTGGGACGCGGCTCATCGTATCCGCCGGCCACAGCCCATGGGGGCGGGTATGGGGGAACGCACACGGGCAAGACGGGTACGTCCGGTGGATTCGCCAACCCCAACACCGACGCACCGGCAGCGCCTTCCAAACCCTCAGTCCTTCCGTTCCCCACTCGGGAACGGCAAGTGCCGAGACCGGCGGCGCCGCCGGCCCGTCCAGCCTGGGAAGCCGCGCAACCTCGCGCGCCACGGGTTCCCCCACCGTCGACTTCCTCCACGTCCAGCAACGAGCTTGATGACATGGAAATCCCGACGTTCATACGGAGACAGATGGATTGACGCGGACGCCGCTTCGACTGCTCATCGCCGCAACATGTGTTGCGGTCGGAGCAACGGCGATTTCTCTCGGACGTCCCGTCCCCGAACGCCCCGCGGCGAGTGTGCTCGACGCGGGGTCTCGCACTTCTGTTGCCTCGCGTTGGCAAACTCGGTTTGATACCGTCCGCAAGGGCGAACCGCTGGTGGCCGTCCTCGAACGTGCCGGAGTGCCGCGGCATGAGGCCACCCGTGCGCTACAGTCCGCATCCAGCCTCGATACACGGCATGTGCGGGCCGGCACACCCATCATGACGCGCGTCAGCCCGGATTCCGGCGCTGCGGAGATCGTCTTTCAGTTGGCCATCGACCGGCTGTTACGGTTGCGTCGCTCCCCGTCCGCCTCGTGGACCGAGTCCGACGAGCGTCTCCCTTGGACCACCGACACCGTCGCGGTCGGCGCGGAAGTGCGCTCCTCGGTGACCGACGCGATCGAACGTAGCGCGGAAGCGTTCCCGGATGCGGTGCGGGACGAAGTGGCGAATGCCTTGGCCGATATCCTCGAGTATCGGGTGGACTTCAGCCGCGACCTGCAAAAAGGCGATTCCATTCGTATTCTGGTGGAGCGCCGTTCCGCGTCGAATGGCGCCGTGCAGGTCGGCAATATTCTCGCGGCCCGCATCACGGTGGATGGTCGTCGCGTCGAAGCGGTGCGCTTCGTCGGCGATAAATCGCGCGGACAGTATTTCGATGGCGATGGCAAGTCGATGCGCGCCGCGTTCCTGCGTGCGCCCCTCGAGTTTCGTCGTATCTCCAGCGTCTTCGGTTTGCGCAAACATCCCATCCTCGGCATCTGGCGCGCGCATCAGGGCACGGACTACGCGGCCAACGCCGGCACGCGCGTTCGCGCCATTGGCGACGGCACGGTGATGTACGCCGGATGGCGCGGTGGCTACGGACGGGTGGTGGAGATCCGGCATCGCAACGGCTTCGTCACGCGGTATGGGCACTTGAAGGGTTTCGCGAGCGGCATTCGCCGCGGTGCGCAGGTCGCCATCGCCAGCACCATCGGGTTTGTGGGGGCGTCAGGGCTGGCTACCGCGCCGCACTTGCATTTCGAGGTGCTCGTCGGCGGCGTGCATCGGAACCCCAGTGTGGCACTGCGGAGCACCACGGGCGGTGAACCGCTGGCGGCCACCGACCGTTCGGCGTTTGCGGAGCTCAAGTCGCGACTGTTTGCTCGCCTCGATAGCGTGGTCAACAGCGAACCGTTTGTGGCTCAGGGTGCCGCCAATGGCGGCGGCGCGCGTGGCGACGTGGCGCGTCATGTGGGCGAAGAATAGTTGACGCCGCAGTGAATCGCTGGTTGATCGCGATCGCGCTAGGCGTGCTTGTGGCGTGGTTGGCCTATGCGCGCGCGGCAACACCCGGACAACGCTCACGGGTGCTGCTGCTGGCCCTGTTGCGCGGCGTGGCCGTCGCCATCGTCGCGGCGTTGTTTCTTGGCGCACCCGCGGCGCCACCGCGCCCCGCGGCGCCCTTGATCGCGATTGACGCTTCGGCCAGTTGGCGTCGCGCTGGCGGCGATGACTCGACCACCGTACGCGCACTGCGAACTCAGTGGGAAGCCGTCGTGAACGCGCACGCCGAGTCGGATGCGTTGGTGTTGCTGGGCGATTCCCTGCGCGACGTGAGCCGCAGCGAGATATCTCGACTGTTGCCCGCTGATGCGGCGACCCGCGTGCGTCCTGCCGTCGATCGCGCGGCTGCACTGGGCCGACCGCTGGTGTTGGTGACCGATGGCGAACTGGACGACGCGGACGCGCTCAGCGACGCGCCGGTGGGCTCGCAGGTGCGCCTGCTCTCGCGCCCGGCGCGCCAGGGGATGTGGCGGTGGCGGATCTGACGGTCCCGCATCGGCAAGCGCTGGTGACACCTTGCAGGTGGCGGCGTTGCTCGCCTCCGGGGCGTCGGGCGGCACGGACGGTGTGCTGCAACTGACGCTGGACGGCGTGGCGGCTGGTCGCGTCGCGGTGCCAACACTTGCCGCATTCGCCACGACACGCGTCACGCTGCCGCTGCCCATGCCGCGCGGCGCACGGACGGTCATCGTGCAAGCCGTTCTCGACATGGCGGGCGACGTCGAACCGCGGAATGACACCTTGACCGCCGCCATTGAAATCAGCGATCGCCCGCCGGCGGTATTCGTCTCCACCGCACCCGATCTGGATGTGCGTGAGGTGCTGGTGGTGTTGCGCGGCGCGTTGGCGCTCCCCACGAGGGCCTACCTGCGGCTCGCACCAGGTGTCTGGCGCGAGGAAGGGTCCCTGGCGTCGATTCGTGAAGACGAGGTGCGCGCTCGAGCGGCGGCCGCGGGCCTGCTCATCGTGCACGGGGATACGTCGTGGGCTCCGGCGGCCAAAGGGACGGTTCGGGGATCCCGTGCGCTCTGGTCACCAGCGCCGCCCACGGCAGTCGCCCGTGCCGGAGAAGTGACACGCGCCGTGGAGTGGTATGCCTCGGACGCCCCCACGTCCCCATTGTCCGCATCATTGGCGGGTCTGCCGTGGGATAGTCTCCCGCCACTCACGTTGGCCGGGCGTCCGCGCGGAACGTTCACCGTGCTGTCGGCGAAACTGGGAAAGCGCGGCGACGCCGTTCCGGCAATTGCGATGCGTGATGACGCGGGCATGCGAACACTGGTGATTTCCGGCTCCGGGTATGCCGGGTGGGCGATGCGCGGTGGGCGCAGTGCCGAGGCCTTTACGGCGCTCTGGGGGAGCATCTTCGACTGGCTGGCGGTTGGTCGCGGAGATCAACGCTCGGCTCGCCCCGCCCTCGGATGGATGCGGGCGGGCGAAACCGTCCGCTGGCGCCGCGGTGGCCCGGATTCGATGGTGACGGTCGTTGTCACGCCACGCCGCGTCACGCCGTCCGGCGTGACCACCGCCACGGCCGGTGACACGGTGCGTATGCGATTCGCCAGTGGTGCCGTGGAGGCCGGAACGCCGGCACTCACTCCCGGTGTTTACGATGTGCGCACCACCGGCGGCTCCGCCGTACTCGTGGTGAACGCGGCGCGTGAGTGGATTCCGCGCGCGCCTACGGTCCGGGATGGCATGCTGTCGCGTGGCGAATTGTCGTCGGACGCACCGCGCCTTTCTGACTACTGGTGGCCCTTCGTGGTGGCACTGCTGCTGCTGTGTACGGAGTGGGTCGTGCGACGACTGGCAGGGTTGAGGTAAGACGGGAGACAGGAGACGGGAGACGGGAGACATCCGGTCGACACGGTGTATGGGCCCGTGATGCGGGCTCCGGGCTGACCGCTACCGAATGGGCACTCTCTCGACCATTGTCTTCTTCTTCGGCCGTTCGTCTCCCGTCTCCCGTCTCCAGTCTCCCGTCTCCCCCCCCATGCCCCGACTGTTTCGAAAGAAGGACGACGTTCCCAAGCGCTCTCTGTGGCAGCGCGTCAAGGATGTCGTGCGCACAGATGTCGGGGTCTTGCTGCGCGGCGGCGTCGACCAAGGGTCACTCGAGAACCTTGAGACGCTGTTGATCGAGTCCGACTTCGGTGTCACCACGTCGCTGGCGTTGGTCGCCGAGGTCGAGCGCCTGGCCAAGCGCGGCGAAGTGAAAACCGACGACGAATTCCGTGACGCACTCGCGCAGGGTGTGGAGGCGGCCCTGCGGAAAGGCAACGCCGACCCGACGCTGCAGCTGGCGGAGAGCGGACCCACGGTGCTGTTGATCATCGGCGTCAACGGCGCTGGCAAGACCACGTTTATCGGCAAGCTCGCGGCGCAATTCAAGACCGAGGGACGCACGGTGTTGTTGGGCGCGGCGGACACGTTTCGCGCGGGTGCCATCGATCAGTTGCGCGTGTGGGCGCAACGCGCCGGCGTGGATTTCGTCGGTGGAGCGCCGGGATCCGATCCGGCGTCCGTGGCATTCGATGCCGTCGACGCCGGCATCACGCGCGGGTGCGATATCGTGATTGTCGACACGGCCGGACGATTGCACACCAGTGACGATCTGATGACGGAGCTGCGCAAGATTCACCGGGTGATTGCCAAACGTCTTCCCGCCGCGCCACACGAAGTGCTGCTGGTGCTCGATGGGACCATCGGGCAGAACGCACTGGCGCAGGCGCGCACGTTTTCGGCGGCGGTTCCGGTCACCGGCCTGGTGGTCACCAAACTCGACGGCACGGCCAAGGGTGGCATCGTGGTGGCAGTGCACGACGCGCTCAATGTGCCAGTCAAGTTCGTGGGCCTCGGAGAACAGATCGGCGACCTGGCGCCGTTCGATGCGGGGGCGTATGCGCGGGATCTGGTCGACGCGTGAGTGCCGTGGTGCGCGGATCGGGTAGTCCGGGAGCGGGAACGCCCGACGATCGAGATCCGCGGCGCCGGTCGCCCGCGCGCGTGGCACCACGCCTCACACTCGACACACCGGTCACCTACCTGAAGGGCGTTGGTCCGGCGCGCGGCGAGATGCTGGCTCGGCTCGGGATCACCGTGGCGGGCGATCTGCTGCGGCATGTGCCGCATCGGTACGAAGACGCCACCACGGTCACGCGCATCGTGCAGGCAAGCGTCGGCACCGACATCACGATTCTCGGGCAGGTCATCGCCAAGGGCGTCCTCCCCACGCGCAAAGGCCTGCGCGTCTTTCAGGCGGTGCTGCAGGACACCAGCGGCATGCTCGAATGTGCGTGGCCCGGGCAGCCCTTTCTCGAACGCAGCATCAACAAGGGCGATTGGCTGCTCTGTACTGGGCCCGTGCGCTTCTTCCACGGTCGACGGTTGCAGCCGCGTGAATTCGTCAATCTCGGTCCCGACGAGGAGGGGACCACCGGGGGGCGCGTGCTCGCGGTCTATCCGAGCACTGAAGGACTGTCCGTCCGCATTCTGCGCGCGCTGGTGCAGCAACATCTTGACGACCTGTTGCCGTTGGTCCACGACGTGCTGCCGCTGGACGTTCTGCGGGAAGCCGGCGTGCCGATGCTGCGCGAGGCACTGCGCATGGTGCATCGACCGGAATCGGTGGCGGAGGCCCTCGCCGGCCGCGCGCGGCTGGCCTTCGAGGAACTGCTGGCCGTGCAGATCCTGCACCGCCGTGCCAATCAGCTCGCACGCACGGCCCGACAGGGTACCGCGTTCATCAACAAGCGCGTACTCACGTCACGGTTGCGGGCGGCCCTGCCGTTCACGCTGACCGGTGCACAGGTGCGAGCCATTCGCGAGATCGTCGTCGATATGGAAAGCCCGCAGCGCATGCATCGACTGCTGCAGGGCGATGTGGGCAGTGGCAAGACCGTGGTGGCGCTGTTCGCGGCGATGCTCGCCATGGAAAACGATCGACAGGTTGCGCTGATGGCGCCCACCGAATTGCTGGCGGAACAGCACGCCCGGACCATCGAAGCGCCTCGCGCCGCTCGGTATCATGCCGGTGCTCCTCACGGGCCGCCTTGGCGCGAAGGAACGGCGGGCGGCGTTGACGCGGCTGGCCTCACGTGATCCTGTGCTGGCCATCGGCACCCACGCGCTGGTGCAACAGGGCGTCGACTTCGGCAACCTCGGACTGGTCGTCATCGATGAGCAGCATCGATTCGGCGTGGAGCAACGGGCGGCGCTCGGCGAAAAAGGACGGTCGCCCGATGTGCTGTTGATGAGTGCCACGCCGATTCCACGCTCGCTCGCCCTGACGCTGTACGGCGATCTGGACGTGACCATGCTTGATGAGCGACCGCCAGGTCGACAAGCCATCACGACGGTGCACCGCGCCGAATCGTCGCGCGGCAAGGTGATGGAATTTGCCAACCACGAGCTTGAGACCGGTCGACAGGTCTACATCGTGTATCCCCTCATCGAAACCTCCGAGAAGATCGACCTCAAGGCCGCGACCACGATGTACGAGGAGCTGGCTCGCGGTGCGTTCGCCCATCGTCGCGTGGCGCTGCTGCATGGACGCCTTCCGGGCGAAGAGCGCGACGCCATCATGCGACAGTTTCGCGATGGCGATGTCGATGTGCTGATCGCCACCACCGTCATCGAAGTGGGTATCGACGTGGCGAACGCCACGGTCATGATCGTTGAACATCCCGAGCGTTTCGGGCTGTCGCAGCTGCATCAATTGCGCGGTCGCGTGGGCCGTGGCGCCGCGCAATCGTATTGCATTCTTCTGGGTGACGTGGGCGCCGATGCGGCGGAGCGCCTGGCGACGTTTACCGCCACGGAGGATGGGTTTGTCATTGCCAGAGCCGACCTCGAGCAGCGCGGTATGGGCGACCTGTTCGGGGCCCGCCAGCACGGATTGCCGGCGTTCCGCATTGCCGACCCATTGCGTGACGAGGCACTCAACGAGGTCGCGCGTGCCGTTGCCGAGCGCCTGTTGCATGCCGATCCCGACCTGACCGCGCCCGCGCACGCCCCGCTACGCCAGTCACTCAACGCGGGATACGCGCGGGCATTGGAACTCTTCCGAGTGGGCTGAGCGCGCCGCGCAGCATAGATTTAGCTGGTGTTGTGCTGCGCCGGACCGTGTTGCCGGATCTCGCCCAATTGAGTGGAGGTGCCATGTCCAGTGGAATCGCGTCTGCGAATCGATGGCGTCTGTGGCGAGCGTCGTTGGCGGTCCTCGTCGGCGCCACGATCGCCGCGGTGGGATTCGACCTGTGGTATCGCGACGTGCTGTTGTCCCGCGAGCGACAGCGCGTGGTCGCCTATGCGACACCCTATGCCAGCGCGCTCGAGTCGGCAGTCGGTCGACGGGTTGCGCGGTTGGCGGGTCTCCGGACATTTGCGCAGACGCGGGCGTCGGTGGCGCAATTGCAGGACGAATTCCCGACGTTTGCCGATGGCCTGCGAGCGGGCGCGCCCGGCATTCGGGCGCTGGAGCTGGTGCGCAACGGACGCATCACGGCCGTCGTACCGCTGGACAGCAACCCCAACGTGCTTGGGTACGACTTGTACAGTGATGTGCGACCGAGCATTCCCGGCGATGTCAGACGCGCGATCGAAACGGGTGCGGTCACCATCACCGGGCCGATCGAATTGCTCCAGGGCGGTCAGGGATTCATCGTGCGACAGCGCGTCGTGCGACCGCGGGCGACGTTGGCGGACAGCGCCTTTCCCGACCTCGTCGCCATGGTACTCGATCTCCCCACGCTCATCGCCGAAGCGGCGACCTTCAGTCAGCCCACCACGCTGTCTCTGGTGGTACTCGATCGCCGGCAGGAAGTGTTGTCGGGCGGCAAGGCTCCGCTCGACGATCCCATGTATGTACCGATTCGCGTCCCGGACGGCGGTTGGACGCTGCTGGCGGCTCCACCGGAAGGGTGGGCGGCGTCCATCGCGGACGACCTCCGACCCACACGCATCGCATCAGCCATGATCGTGCTGTTGCTCGCCGGGCTGGCGTACATTGCCGCCGGCAGGCAACAGCATTTGCGAGTTGCCGTTGAAGAGCAGACGCAGGAATTGCGCGGTGCGAATGAGGCGCTGACCCGGCAGGTGCATGAGCGCGAGGCGGCCGAACAGCGGCTGCGTGAAGGCGACGAGCGCCTGCGACTCGCACTGACCAGTGGGCACATGGGCACGTGGGACTATCAACCCGACCTCGATCAATTGCACCTGTCCGCCGGGGCGCTTGCTATCCTTGGCACCCCGTTGGCCTCCATGACGACGACCGGGCGCTCGTTCTGCGACGGGCTGCCGCCGGAGGCCCGCGAACTCATCGTGCGGGCCGCGAAACTGGCAATCGCGGGCGGCGACTGCCGGGCCGAGTATCGCATCGTGTTGCCGTCCGGGGAGGATCGATGGCTGTACAGCACCGGCGAGTTGCAGTCGGACCCTGATGGTTCGCCGCGCCTCGTGGGCGTCATCATGGACGTCACCGAACGTCGTCGCCTGGAAGAACAGCTGTTGCACTCCCAGAAGATGGAAGCAATGGGGACGCTTGCCGGCGGGATTGCCCACGACTTCAACAACCTGCTCACGGCCATTCTGGGCTTTGCGCGCCTCTCGCAGCAGCAGGCGGAGGCATTCGGCGCCGTTGCCGTGCCCAAGGCCGTCGAACTCGGCCTCAACGACCTGCGTGCCGATCTCGATGAGATCGTGAAAGCGGGGGAGCGCGCGGCCCTGCTGACGGCCCAATTACTGGCCTTCAGTCGGCGTCAGGTCGTCAAGCTCGCCCGCGTTGACCTGAGCGGTGTGGTGTTCGATGTCGAGCGCATGTTGAAGCGCCTGATTGGCGAGCGCATTGTACTGGTGACGCAGCACAGTCCGAGTCCGCTGATTGTGCGCGCCGACGCCGGTCAACTCGCGCAGGTGGCGGTCAACCTCGTGGTGAACGCGCGCGATGCGATGCCCGACGGTGGCACCATACGCGTCCGTACGGAATCCGTCGTGTTGCCGGAAACCGGCGAACCACCGATGGGCGGATTGCCATCGGGTCGGTGGTGCGTGTTGTCCGTGTCTGATGACGGCGTCGGTATGTCGACGGAGATCAGTCCCGCATGTTCGAACCGTTCTTCACCACGAAAGCGGTGGGCGAGGGCACGGGACTCGGCCTGTCAACGGTGTACGGCATTGTGGCGCAAGCCGGAGGGCAGGTGTTTGTCGACAGCACGCCCGACGTCGGCACGACGGTTCGGGTGGCGCTGCCGTGGGATTTCGGAACGGAACCGATGCTGGTCTCGCCGCCGCCGGCCAACGCCTGGGCGCCGATGGGAAAGCGCCTGCTCGTGGTGGAAGACGAACCCGGACTTCGTCGACTCGTGGTCGAAATCTTCTCGCGGAACGGCTTCACGGTGGATGTGGCCCGCGACGGACAGGAAGCGCTGGACATGCTGATCGACCGGACCAGCGCACCGGATCTGGTCCTCAGCGATGTCGTGATGCCGCGTCTGGGCGGCGCCGCACTTGCCACCGAACTCACGCGTCGTGGCCTTCAGGTACCAATGCTGTTCATGTCCGGCTATCCGTCCGACGTGGAAATCCCGCTCGATGACTTGCATGCCTTCATCGGCAAGCCGTTTACACCGGATGCGCTGCTCAAACGCGTGCGTGAGATTCTCGCGCAGGGGTCGTCGGGGCGGTGATCATCGTCCCTTCATCGCGTTGACCAAGTGCTCCAGATGCGACAGATATCGCTCAAACGCGCGCCGACCGGCGGGAGTGAGTCGGTACGTCGTGCGCGGCGTCCGGCCGCTGAACTCCTTGGTGCAGTGCACGTAGCCCGCGTCCTCGAGCTTGCGTGCATGCACACTCAGGTTGCCGTCGGAGAGGCGCAGCAGGTCGCGCAGTTCCGTGTGCGAACGCGCATCGCCACTCGCCAGCGCGGTGACGATGGCCAGTCGAGCGCGTTCATGGATGATGCCGTCCAGCGTCGGGACGGTGCCGGCCGCGTCACCCGCCACGGACTCAAGCGGTCGCGTCGGAATCACCTCGTGCTTGGCTGGCGGTTCCGACTCAACCGCCTTGCGACGTGGACGTGCAACCATCGTCAGCCTCCGTGGCGGCGCAACACCAGGGCGCCGACAATGATGTGAGAGACGCCAAATCCGAGGGCCAGCCAGATGTTGCTCCAGGCCGTGGGCGTGGCCATGGCCAGCGCGCCCAGCACGACAAACACCGCACCCATGATGGGAACGGCGGCGACAGACGACACGACGCCCGCGCCCAGCACCCCGATGCCGTAGCAACACAACCAAATGGGGGGCAGCAACGCTCCGGCGTTGGCACGCAGCGCCCCGAATGACAGCAATGCCCCCACCAGGACCGGCGGCATGAGTCCCAGCGCGAAGCGCCTGGCGGGCGATGCCGATAGCGGCAGTCCCGCTCGACGTGCCTTGCGCACCAGCGTTGTGGCGCCGATGCCAATCGCCAGCACCGATTCGATGAGCCACACCTGCAACCACCGTTCGGGCGTCGGCTGCCCCTCGGCGACGACGGCGGCAATCAGCGCGCTCGATCCCATCAACACTCCGCCAAGTCCGGGGACCGCACTGAACCGGTGTGTCCGGTCCAGCACATCGCGCACGTAGGCCAGATCGGCCTCGGCGCGGCCGGCGAGAGAGCGCGGAGGTGTCATGCGGGAAGTATTCAACGAGAAAATTCCGAATGTCAAGTGCTTTGCAATGCAAAGGTGTGTTGAAGTCCCCCGTCGGGGTCCGTACCTTGCCAGCTCTGCCCCATCGTCTTCCGACCCGCGCCCCTCATGAGCACTTCTTCCGTTCGTATTGCCGACCTTGGGAAACACGTGGGAGCGGTGGTCACCGTACGTGCCTGGGTGACGCACCTCCGGTCCAAAGGCAAGGTCGCCTTCGTCGTCGCGCGCGACGGGACGGGGATTCTGCAGGCGGTGCTGGTGAAGTCCGAGGTGCCAGAGGCGTCCTGGGAGGCGTTCGGGACGCTGACGCAGGAAACGTCGCTGACCCTCACCGGCGAAGTCCGCGCGGATGCGCGCGCGCCCGGCGGGTTCGAGATGGGCGTGCAATCACTCACCGTGTTCGGCGCGAGTCCGTCGGACTATCCGATTCAGCCAAAGGAACACGGCGTCGATTTCCTGCTCGACCACCGGCACTTCTGGCTGCGCAGTCAGCGTCAGGTGGCGATCATGCGTGTACGTCACGAACTCGAACAGGCCATCCACGATTTCTTCTACGCGCGCGACTTCATTCACTGCGATACACCCATCCTCACGGCGGCCATCGGCGAGCGTGCGGGGCTGTTCAGCACCGAGTACTTCGAAGAAGGCACGGCGTACCTCGCGCAGACCGGACAGCTCTATGGCGAGGCGCTGGCCGCGGCGTTGGGACGGATCTACACGTTCGGTCCGACCTTCCGCGCGGAGAAATCCAAGACGCGGCGTCACCTCACCGAATTCTGGATGATCGAGCCCGAGATGGCGTGGTACGACCAGAACGACAACATGGACCTGCAGGAAGCGTTTGTCCGCTATCTCGTGGAGCGGGTGCTGGAACGCCGTCAGGAGGAACTGAAGGTGCTTGAGCGCGACACCAGCAAGCTGGATTGTGTCTCGCAGCCGTTTGTGCGACTGGAGTACGGGGACGCGGTCGCGTTGGCGCAGTCGAAAGGCAGCGACGTCGCCTGGGGCGACGATCTGGGCGCCCCCGATGAAACGATGATTGTGGACGAATTTCAGCGCCCGGTCTTCGTGATGAACTATCCGAAGGAAGCAAAGGCGTTCTACATGAAGGAGAATCCGGCCGACCCGCGCACCGTGCTGTGTTCCGACCTGCTGGCACCCGAGGGTCGCGGGGAAATCATCGGCGGATCACAGCGCGAGGACGACTACGACAAGATCCTGCATCGCCTCACCGAGGAGAAATTGCCGGTCGAGGCGTACGGGTGGTATCTCGATCTGCGCAAGTACGGCACGTTCACCCACTCCGGCTTCGGGCTGGGATTCGAGCGGACCATTGCGTGGATCTGCGGCATCGAGCACATCCGCGAATGCATTGCATTCCCGCGCATGATGGGTCGACTGGCGCCGTAGTCGGTCAGCGTTCGTCGCGTTTCACCTCGTCCCACAAGGCATCTTGCTGCTCTAGGGACAGCGCGCCGAACACCAGTCCGCGCGACTGCGCCAGGGTGTCCATCGCGGCATAGCGGCGCGTGAATTTCGCATTGGTCCGATCGAGGGCCAGCGCCCCGTGCACGCTGGTCTTGCGGCAGAGATTCACCACCGCGAAGAGCAGGTCGCCAAGCTCTCCCTCCAATGCCTCGGCGTCCCGCACCTCGCCCGCATCGTCCAGCAGGGCGGCCACCTCGTCGAGTTCTTCGCGCACCTTGAGCAGTGGGCCGCGCGCATCGGGCCAGTCGAAGCCCACACCGGCCGCCCGATCCTGCAGACGGTGCGCCCGATGCAGCGAAGGCAACCCTGCCGGGAGGCCTTCGTCCAGCGACTGTCGTGGAGCGCTGGCCGCTTTCATCGCTTCCCAGGAACGCTTCACCCCGTCGCCATACAGGTGCGGATGACGGGCGTGCATTTTGGCGATCAACGCGCCAGCGACGTCCTGCGCGCCAAACGCGCCGCGCTCCTCAGCCACCACCGAGTGGAACAGCACCTGCAGCAGCAGGTCGCCCAACTCATCGCGCAGGAGCGCGTCGTTGCCGACGGCGATGGCCTCGTCCACCTCGTGCGCTTCCTCGATCAGATACGGACGCAGCGAGGCGTGAGTCTGCGCCCGATCCCAGTCGCACCGCGCGCGCAGGTCGCGCATAAGGACGAGCGCATCGTCCAGCGAGCGAGGGGCGGGGCGTTCGGGAAGCGCTGTATCGTGCGACATGTGGGGCGGATCCTTTCGCGCACACCGTGCGCGGGTATTGATTGAGGGATGCAGCGGCCTCACGACTCCATCGAGCCAATATACCCCCAACCCTCCACCGCCACGCTGCGCGCCTGGGTCGACGTCGACCTTGATGCCGTGCGACGCAATGCCCTGAAGCTGCGCGCTCGCGCCGGCGTGCCACTGGTGGCGATGGTGAAGGCGGATGGCTACGGCATCGGCATGCTGCCGGTCGTGCGCGCGCTTGGCGGCACATTCCGGGGCGACCACGTGCACGCCGCGGCATTGGCCGCGCCCTGGGCGTTCGGCATTGCCACGCTGGAGGAAGCCGCATCATTGCGGCAAGCGGGATGCACCGCGCGTGTCCTGTGCACCACGCCGCTGACACTGCGCGACCTGCCGGAGGCGCGCGCACTGGATGTCCGGCCGGCGCTGCATCGCCCCGAAGACATCACGGCGTGGTCCGCCCTCGGTGGTGGCCCGTGGCACCTGTCCATTGACACGGGCATGTCGCGCGCCGGCGTGCGATGGGATGAGGTCGAGCCGCTCGATCTCGTGCTCCGCGAACATCCACCGGAAGGGGTCTTCACGCATTTCCATTCGGCCGAAATCGCCGATGGTTCGCGCGAAGCACAGGAAATCCGTTTCGCGGAGGCCTTGCGACGCTTGGGGACCGCCGTGCCGACGACGGCGCTCATTCACTGCGACAACAGCGCCGCCATCGCCGCACGCGGCCCTTCTCCAGGACAGCTCGCCCGGCCCGGTATCGGGTTGTACGGATCGACCGCCACCACCGCGCTGGATCTCGAACAAGTAGTGCATCTGCGCACCAGAATCGTTGATCTGCGTCTGGTGCATGACGGCGAAACGGTGAGCTATGGGGCGACCTATCACGCCAACGGCACGCGGCACATCGCGACGGTGGCGATCGGCTACGCGGACGGCTACCGACGCGCGCTGTCCAATAAGGGCATGGCGATTGTGCGTGGGATGCGCGTCCCGGTTGTCGGCACGGTGACTATGGACATGACCATGCTGGATGTGACGACGTTGGCCGGTCGCTGCGCCGTCGGTGACACCGCGACGTTCATCGGTCGCGACGGCGGTGACTGCCTCTGGACGGACGACGTGGCGGCACTGGCCGGGCTTTCGCCCTACGAGTTGCTGGTGGGACTTCGCCTGCGGGCCCCCAGACGCTACTTCGAGAAGTCCGACGCGGATCGCATCGAAACAATCGACCGATGACCGCAACGACGTCGAAACGTGTCGCTCCTCCGGTCGAACGCCGCGCACTGATTCTGGTGCTCGACGGTGTCGGATGTGGTGCCGCGCCCGATACCGAGGCCTACGGCGACGCCGGAAGTGACACCATCGGCAACGTCGCTCGGGCCGTTGGAGGCCTGCACCTGCCAAACATGGCGCAGCTGGGGCTCGGAAATCTCTCGGCCATAGCCGGCGTCGAGCCGGTGGCACGCCCCGCTGGTGGTTGGGGGGTCATGCTCCCGCGCTCCGCCGGCAAGGACTCCACCACGGGGCACTGGGAAATCGCCGGCCTGCACCTGGAGAAACCCTTCCCAACGTATCCGCACGGCTTCCCTCCCGACGTCCTGCGGGCCTTCAGTGATGCCACCGGTCGACCGGTCATCGCCAATACCGTGGCGAGCGGCACGGCGGTCATCGACGCCTTTGCGGAAGAGCAGCGGCGTACCGGGGCCTGGATCGTGTATACCTCCGCCGACTCGGTCTTCCAAATCGCCGCGCACGAGGGATGGATCCCATTGGACGAGCTCTACCGGGCCTGTCAGATCGCCCGGGAGCAGTTGGTGGCGCCACATGACGTGTCCCGAGTGATCGCCCGCCCGTTTGAGGGAACTCCTGGCGCCTGGAAGCGTACCGCCAACCGTCGGGATTACTCGATTCAGCCACCGGGTACAACCTTGCTCGACGCGCTGGCCGAGGCGGGAGTGCCGCGGTCCGGAGTGGGGAAGGTTGATGACCTGTTTGCCGGTCGGGCGATCAGCACCCGGCATACGGCGGACAACGCCGAGGGGGTGGCGAACCTGCTGGAGTGGCTTTCTGGCCCTGCTCGTGGGTTCTGCTTCGCCAATCTGGTAGATTTCGACCAACTGTATGGTCATCGCAACGATGTCCTGGGTTTTCAGGGAGCGCTCGAAGCCTTCGATCGAGCCTTGCCGAGCCTGCTTTCGGTCCTTCGGGAGGACGATTTGCTGTTCATCACTGCCGACCACGGGAACGATCCCACTACGCCGTCCACGGACCATGCTCGCGAGCGTGTGCCGTTGCTGGTCGCGGGAGCGCGTGTCCGTGGGGGACCGCTTGGTGTGCGGGACACGTTCTCCGATCTGGGGGCCACCGTCGCCGACTGGTTCGGGTTGTCCTGGCGCGGTCGTGGTACCTCGTTTCTGCCCACCTTGTTGGGCGCATGACCAGTAGCGGGACTGCAGGCTCGGCATCGATGTCTGTTCCGTCAGCGTCGGTTATCGGCGGCGGACGTGACGTCGTTGCGGGTGGCGGCTGATGCGGCGCGCGCCAATGCGTGGTGCCCGTATTCGCAATTCCCCGTGGGCGCGGCCCTCGTGGCCGACGATGGTCGCGTGTTCACCGGCTGCAACGTGGAAAACGCGTCCTATCCGGCCGGCACGTGCGCTGAGCGGGTGGCGCTGGGTACCGCCGTTGCGGCTGGGGCACGCCGGTTTGCGCGTGTTGTCATTACATCCACGGCGCACGAGCCGACACCACCTTGCGGCATCTGTCGTCAGGCGCTGGTCGAATTCGCGCCGGACCTTGAAATCGTGGCGATTTCGCCTGACGGGCGCACGGCGCGTTGGTCGTTGGCCGAATTGCTTCCTGCTCCTTTCACGCCCGCATCGCTCGAGCATGTCTGAGCGTTCCTCTGTGATGGCATTCATGAACACACGTTGGCCATTCGTGCCGCACGCACGGCAAGTGCACCGCATGCCTGCCGCCGCATTTCGATCACGGCTCGGTCTCGTGCTGGTGGCCGTGTTGGTCGCCGGTGTCGCGGCCTGCACTGAGACCTTCAGCGGAGGGGATGCGTGTCCGTCGTTGTGCCCGTCCAAGCCGACGGCATTCAAGGATACGATCGTCGATGCGGTTATCCTCGACACGACCTTGGGAGGCTACCCGGAACTCGGACTGTCGCCAACGCTGCTGTTGGCCAATCGTCCTGACACGCTGGTCACGCGCGGCGTGTTGCGATTCGATGTGCTGCCGACGTCATATTTGCCCAACAAGACCGAAGCCAGCGCCAGCATCACGGCCGTCGACTCGGTGGTGCTCGTGTTGCCGCTGGATACGTCCGGATGGAAGGGCAGTGCTCCGGTGACCGTGGAGGCCTTCGACGTCGACACGACGCAGAACGACTCGTCGCAAGTGGTCGTGAAGTCGCTGTTTCGGGCGGATCGCCTGATCGGATCGACGGTGGTCACGCCGTCCACCCAGGGCGATACCCTTCGCATCCCGATTGCGAAGGCGGTGTTGGCCGCCAAGATCGCTGCGAATTCGCGCCTGCGCGTGGGATTGCGCATGAGTGGCGCGGGTGGTCAGCTGCGGATCATCGCGTTTTCACAGGGCGCCGGCGCGCCCTATCTGCGGTTTGATCCGAGCACTGATACCACGTACGCGCCCATCCCCGTGGGATTGTCCACGTCGATCGAGTTGGCCACGTCGGATGTGAATCTCGCCTACCTGATCTACGGGATCGTCGACAAGGGATCGATCGCACCGGATGCGTCGACGCTGGTCATCGGCGGATTCCCGGCGTATCGCACCTATCTGCGCTTCACGCTGCCCAAGTCCATCACCGACTCCAGCACCATTGTGCGTGCCGAGGTGCTGCTGACGCAGCGCCCATCACGATTCGCCAACACGGCGGATACAGTGTCCGTGCTGCCGCTCGTGCCCACCACCACCACGTCGGTCTCGGATATTCGCCGCATTCTCGACCTGTCCGCGGACGGGGCATTCGCGGCGCTCGATTCCGCGCGGCTGGTGCCGCGCGACAGTGGTCAGCGCGCCATCAACATCCTGAGTCTCGCGCGGTCCTGGGGCACCTTGCCGGCCGACGTGCCGCGCGCGGTGGCGTTCCGCATCAGCGTGGAAGGCGGGCAGCCGGCTGAGCTCCGCTTCTTCTCCAGTGAGGCCGCGGCATCGCTGCGGCCGCGACTGCGCATCACCTACCTTCCTCGCACCGAGACGGCCATACCGTGATGCGCCCACGCATTGGATTGTTCGCCGGCGTGCTGCTCGCCGTGTCGCTGGCGCCGTCGTTGTCGGCGCAAGGCACGCTCAGTGGCCTCGGATTCGGCTACCCCGTTGGCGGGTTGAGCACGCGCGCGGCGGCCACCGGAGGCGCATTCGGCGAATTCGACCTGCTTAGCCCGTTGAACCCCGCGTCACTGAGCAGTATTTCGCGCACCGTGATCACGGCGCAGACCGAGCCGGAGTTCCGTACCCTGCGCGCCGGAAAGGCCAACGACAAGACGACCGCCCAGCGCGTGCCGCTGTTGATGCTGGCGTTTCCCGTGCGCGACAACGTGTCCGTGGCGTTGAGCGCCACCACGTTTCTCGATCGCAGCTATTCAACCACGGTCACCGGTGATGTCGTCATTGACGGTTCGTCGGTGAGCACCACCGATCATTCGGATGTGCGCGGGTCGATTGCCGACCTGCGGGCGGCAGCCGGGTGGCGCATCAACGATCGCTTCAGCGTGGGATTCGGCGCGCACATGTTCACCGGCGACAACCTGGTGGCGCGCTCGCGCACGTTTGCCGATTCCACGAAATTCGGCAACGTGCTCGACTCCTCGCGCGTGGTGTACTTCGGTTCGGCCCTGTCAGTGGGTGGAGAGTGGCGGGTACGCAAGGGATTCGCCGCCATGGTGTCGTATCGCAAGGGTGGCGGTATCGACTCGCGCGTGCGGGATACCGTGCGTACCGAGGCCAACATCCCCAATCGGCTGGGCGTCGGCGTGCGATTCGATGGCATTCCGGGATCGATCTTCGCCGTGGGAATCGACCAGCAGGACTGGTCGCGGATGCGGGCACTGGGGTCCAGTGCCGTGGTGCCGCGCGACGCGACCAACTGGCATGCGGGCATGGAAGTGGCCGGTCCACGCATGCGTGGCTCACCCCTGCTGCTGCGCGCCGGGTATGCGCGCAATGCGCTGCCGTTCGGCATCGGCAGCAACGTGGTTGACGAATCGCGTCTGACGGCCGGCTTCGGCATTCCCGTCGCGCGCGAACAGGCGTCACTCGATTTCTCGATCCAGAAGGCCAATCGGACACTGGTCGGCGGTGGGGCGAAGGAATCCGCCTGGATGCTGGGCGTCGGCCTGCAAATCCGGCCCTGAATGACCGTGGCGCCGTTGTCGTCAAAGCCCACGGTCTATATCGAGACCTACGGGTGCCAGATGAATGTCTCCGATTCGGAGCTCATGTATGGCACGCTGACCGCTCACGGCTATACGGCGGTCGATGCGCCCGATGGCGCCGACGTGATTCTCGTAAATACCTGCGCCATTCGCGAAAATGCGGAAACGCGCGTGATCGGCCGGCTGGGTGAACTCAAGCGATTCATGAAGCCCGGATCGATTGTCGGCGTCACGGGCTGCATGGCGCAGCGTTTGGGGCCTCGCCTGCTCACCCAGGCGAAACATGTCTCACTGGTGGTGGGGCCTGACGGCTATCGGGCGTTGCCGCAATTGCTGGACGGTGCGCGGCATGGCGAACGCTTCACCGCCACCGACTTTGATCTCGAGGAGCACTACGAGGACGTGGTCGCGCGCCGCTTTGAAGGCGTGAAGGCGTGGATTCCGGTGCAGCGCGGGTGCAACTATCGGTGCACCTACTGCATTGTGCCGTATACGCGCGGCGAAGAGCGCAGCCGCAAGCTGGACGATGTGGTGCGCGAGACGCGCGAAGTCGTGGCGCAGGGGCTTTCCGAGGTGGTGCTGCTGGGGCAGACCGTCAATTCGTACCACGACGGCACCCACGACTTTGCCGATCTGTTGCGCGCGGTCGCTGCCGTCGATGGCATTCGCCGGGTTCGCTATACCAGTCCGCATCCGAATGACTTCAGCGACCGCGTCATCGCCGCCATGGCGGAAGTCCCCGAAGTGTGCGAGCACGTCCACCTGCCGATGCAGAGCGGCTCCACGGTCATGCTCAAGCGTATGCTGCGACGCTATTCGCGCGAGGACTATCTGGCGTGTGTGGAGCGATTGCGCGCCGCCATTCCCGGCGTGGCCCTCACCACCGACATCATCGTCGGATTCCCCGGTGAGACCGACGACGAGTTCGAGGACACGCTGTCGTTGTGCCGCGACGTCCGCTTCAACGACGCGTTCATGTTCAAGTTCTCCATGCGCGAAGGGACGCCAGCCACCCGCATGCCGGCGGAGTGGACGGTGCCCGAGCACGTGGTGACCGAGCGCTTTGATCGACTGCTGGCCACGGTGCGAGGCATTTCACGGGAAATCAACCTGGCGCGATTGGGCTCGCGCGTGGAAGTGTTGGTGGAGAAGGTCGCGCGCGACGGTGCATTGTTGCAGGCACGGTCCCGGGACTTCAAGACGGTGATGGTGCCGGCGGCATCGGCGAGCATTGGCGACTACCTCACTGTTGAATTGACGGGAACCACGGGCGCGACGTTCACGGGTACCCGTACGACGGGCAGGGCCCTGCCCATGCAGGTCGGATAGGCGCGTTCCGGCGTCGATGCGCATTCCGCGTTTGGAGTGTGCGAATGGCGTCGAATCGGTAACACACGCGGCTGTCAGTCGATGTACTGTGGCGCATGCCGCCACTCATCCACGTCGCCGTCGGCTGGCTGGTCGGCGTATTTCTCGGATCCGTCCAGTCACTGGCCACCGTTCCGCTTCCGCTCACCGCAGTGGCCGGCGCCGTCGTCGGTGCGTGCTCCGCCTTGGTGGCCGCGTGCGAATACACATCGCCGCGTAAACGGGCATTCGTCGGCGCCATCGCGGCGATCGGCGCGGCCGGGGTGCTCAGCGCGCGCGCGACGGTTTCGCATGATGGCGTCTGCCGTGCCGCGATCGCGTCAGCGATCTCGCGTGGCGCCCCGGTGCTGGTGGTGTTCGACGATCGCGTGGCACCGCGTCTTTCCGCACGAGGCATGGCGACCGCAGACGGAAGGCTGGCCCGGTGCGACACACCCATCCTGGCCCGCATCGCAACCGGTGCCGCACCGGCGGGGCACTGGAGGCAATTTCGTGGCACCGCGCTGATAACCAGTCGCGGGCTTCGGCTTGAGGGCAACCTCATGGCGGCCACGAGCCCACGTCGCGACTGGCGACGGACACTGCGCGGCCGCACCGGCGAAATCATCGATCGGGATTTCGGTCGCAATGCGCCCCTGGTACGCGCACTACTGATTGCCGATCAGGATGGGATTGCCCCCAACGTGCGCGACACGTTTGCCGATGCGGGCCTCGTGCACATGCTCTCCATCTCCGGGTTGCATGTGGCGATCATCGCCGGCGCGCTCCTGACCGTCTTGAGCGCGATGCGGATATCGCGCACGATTTCCTACGCCGTGGCGATGACGGTCATCACGGGGTATGTCGTGGTGCTCGGCGCACCGCCACCGGCGGTGCGCAGCGCGGTCATGCTGGCGGTGGTCGGACTGTCTGAACGGCTGCAACGCCCAACGCACCCGTGGACCGCGTTGGCGCTGGGAGCGGTCATCCCCACCATGCAGCCAACAGTGGTGCTGGATCTGGGTTGGCAGTTGAGCGTCAGTGGCATGGCGGCGCTCGTGGCGGCGCGGACGCTGCTACGTCGGTGGCGCCTCGTCGACGGGCGCGGCCGCCGCGGGTGGTCGCGACGGCTGTTGGTGGCGTACCGGCGCCTCGATGGCTGGCGCTACACGTTGATGCGCGAACTCGTCACGGGCACCGTCGCAACAGTGGTCACCGCACCGCTGATCGCCTGGACGTTTGGTCGCGTCAGCATGGTGGCACCGTTGTCCAACCTGGTGGCGGGACCCATCGTGGCGTTTGTCCAACCGGCACTGTTCCTGGCGCTGCTCGCTTCGCCCTGGCCCACCTTGTCGCGACTGGTCGCGGATGCCACGGCGCCGCCGCTGGCGCTGCTCGATGCGGTCGCGCGCCGTTGTGCCGAGGTTCCCTTCGCATCACTCCATCTGTCGCCGACGGCCATCACGGCGGTGTGTGCCGGCGTGGCGGCAGCGGCATTCGTCCGGGCAACCGCCTCGCGACGCTGGGTGCCGGGACTCACCGTCGCGGGCGTCGCTTTATCAATCGCCGCATGGTGGCCGGCGTTTACGCGAGGCAACGGGCAGCTTGAACTGCATGTGCTGGACGTAGGGCAGGGTGATGCGCTGGCATTGCGTACACCGCGTGGACGGTGGGTGCTGGTGGATGCCGGTCGCCGTTGGGACGGCGGAGATGCTGGTCGCCGCACCATCGTCCCCTATGTGCGTCGTCTGGGAGGCGACGTCGCGGCCTTCGTCATGACGCACGCGCACGATGACCACGTGGGCGGGGCCTCCAGTGTGGTCGCAGCGCTCTCCCCGCGCCGCTGGTGGGAACCGGCTTTCGTGACCACCAGCGGGGCCTACCGGAACGCACTGCTCACCTTCAGCAAGTCGGGGGGCGCGTGGCGTCGGGTGCATCCAGGCGATCGTTGGCGACTGGATGGCGTGGAGGTGACGGTTCTGGCTCCCGACTCGGCCTGGACCGCGGTCCAGCAGGACGCGAACGAAACGTCGGTGGTGTTGCGGGTGAGATTCGGTGTGGTGGCCTTCCTCCTCACCGGCGATGCCGAGGCGGCTGAGGAGCAATGGTTGCTCGGGCACAACGACCCCGGTGACCTGCAAGCTGACGTGCTGAAACTGGGCCATCATGGGAGCAAGACAAGCTCTACCCAAGCCTTTGTCGACGCAGTCCAGCCACGGCTCGGGGTCATTTCAGTGGGGGCTGGCAACCGATACGGTCATCCCTCTCCGGAAACCCTCCAGACATTCACGGACCGTGGCATCCCCCTCCTGCGCACGGACCGTGAAGGGAGCTTCGTGGTGGCGACCAACGGTCGTGATCTGGCCGTTCGCATTGGACGGGACACCTGGCCGCTCAACCGTCGTCCATAAGTCGGGGACGGCTCTTGCCCCGTCTCACCCTCACCGGTCACTTTCCATGCGTCGAGGCGGTCATGTCCCTGACGAGACCGCAATCGATTTCGACCAGTGATGATGTGTCCGAATCGTCCACTTCTGGCGCGAGCACCGGGTCGCTCTCGCTGCACCGCCCGCCCCGAGGAGTCCGCCTGTGGTCAAGCATACCGCGACGTCCGTCGTCACCATCGAGCGCTTCATTATCGAGCAGGAACGGCTGTTCCCTGATGCCACGGGAGAACTGTCCGGCATCCTGTACGACATGGCGTTGGCCGGCAAGATGATTGCCAACAAGGTGCGCAGCGCCGGACTCGCCGATATTCTCGGGTCGACCAGCGATGTCAACGTCCAGGGCGAGGTGCAGCAGAAGCTCGACGTGATCGCCAACGAGATCATCGTCAAGGCCCTCGACCACGGCGGCCGACTCTGCGCCATGGCCTCCGAGGAGGAGCCGGACATCATTCATATTCCGGAAGGCTTCCGGGCCGGCAAGTACGTGTTGCTGTTTGATCCGTTGGACGGCTCCAGCAACATCGATGTCAATGTGCCGGTCGGCACGATCTTCTCGGTATATCAGAAGATCACACGTGGCGCCCGCGGCGAGATGGAGGATATGCTGCAACCCGGCCGGCGGCAGGTCGCCGCAGGATACGTCATCTACGGATCAAGCACGATGATGGTGTATACCACGGGTCAGGGTGCGCATGGTTTCACGCTCGATCCGTCCATCGGGGAATTCCTGCTCTCGCATCCCCACATCAGGATTCCCGAACGCGCGCGCTATCTCTCGGTGAACGAATCGTACGAGCAGGATTGGCCGGAGCCCACGCGCGCATTGATGCGCCGCTATCGCGGCATGGACGGCGAACGCAAGCCGCTCAATGTGCGCTACGTCGGGTCGCTGGTGGCCGACTTCCATCGCAACCTGCTGGGCGGAGGGGTGTTCTGCTATCCCGCGAATGCCAGGTCGCCCCGTGGAAAGCTGCGGCTGTTGTACGAAGCGAATCCGCTGGCGTTTATCGCCGAACAGGCCGGCGGTATGGCCACCGACGGCCACAAACGCATCCTCGATGTGGAAGCCCATGAACTGCATCAGCGCACACCGCTGTATATCGGGAGCAAGTCCGAAGTGGAAACCGTGGCCGAGTTCCCGTTGCCGGTTCCGGAACGACGAACCAATCCGCGCGCGTCGTGACGCGGGAGTGTGCGTGATCAGTTATCAGGACTGTGCTGATGTGTGACTGCCTTTCCCCCTCGGGCATCCCCATTGCCACCGTCGTCCGGCCGGACGACGTGCAGACCGATTACACGCGCGACCTGGGCGATCCGGGACAGTTTCCGTTTACGCGTGGCGTGCAGCCCACGATGTACCGTGGACGCCTCTGGACCATGCGCCAGTACGCCGGATTCGGCACGGCCGCGTCCACCAATGAACGCTTTCGCCTGTTGCTGGATGCTGGCCAGACCGGACTGTCGGTGGCGTTCGATCTGCCCACGCAAATGGGCATCGACTCCGATTCGCCGCGCGCGCTGGGGGAAGTGGGTCGCGTGGGAGTGGCCATCGACACGGTCGAAGACATGCATGTCCTGCTGGGCGGTATCCCGCTCGACCAGGTGTCTACCAGCATGACCATCAACGCCACCGCGTCGACGCTGCTGGCGATGTACATCGTGGTGGCGGAAGAGCGGGGAATCAGCCGGTCAGCGCTCTCGGGCACGGTGCAGAACGACATCCTCAAGGAGTACATCGCGCGCGGCACGTACATCTATCCGCCATCGCCATCACTGGCACTCACGGCGGAGATGTTTCGCTTTGCCGCCGCCGAGGTGCCGCAGTGGAATCCCATTTCCATTTCCGGATATCATATCCGCGAAGCGGGTTCGACGGCGGTGCAGGAGGTGGCGTTCACGTTTGCCGACGCCATCGCCTACGTGCAGCAGGCGGTGGACGCGGGTCTGTCGGTGGACGCGTTTGCGCCGCGGCTGTCGTTCTTCTTCGCCGCGCACAGTGATCTGTTTGAGGAAGTGGCCAAGTTCCGCGCCGCGCGACGGTTGTGGGCGCGCATCATGCGGGAACGGTTCGGGGCCAATGACAACAGCTGCCGCCTCCGGTTTCACACGCAAACCGGCGGCGTGACGCTCACCGCGCAGCAGCCGTTGAACAACATCGTGCGGGTCACGGTGCAGGCGTTGGCCGCGGCATTGGGCGGCACGCAATCATTGCACACCAACGGCTACGACGAGGCGCTGGCGTTGCCCACGGCCGATGCCGCAACGCTGGCACTGCGCACGCAGCAGATTGTCGGCTACGAATCCGGCATTGCGCAAACGGTCGACCCGCTGGCCGGCAGCTGGTATGTCGAACAACTCACCGACGAAGTCGAGCGACGGGCGGTCGAGCTCATTGCCAAAGTGGACGAACTCGGCGGAGCGGCCGAGGCCATCAAGGTCGGGTTCTTTCAGGAGGAAATTGGTCGCAGCGCGTACGAGTATCAGTTGCGCGTGGAAGCCGGCGAAACGGTAGTGGTGGGTGTGAACAGGTTCGGCGACGGCCAGGACCCGCCCATCATTCCCGCACCGGATTTCTCCTCGCTGGAGCAAGGGCAGGTCGCGCAGCTGGCGCGCGTGAAGGCATCGCGCGACCACGTCGCGGTGCAGGAGTCGCTGTCGGCCATTGGTGCATGCGCGACGGATTACGTGTCGGAGCATCGCGGTGCCCGTCGGGAACTCATGCCGCGAATCATCGATGCCGTGCGCGCGCGCGCCAGCGTAGGCGAGATTGCCGATACGCTGGAACGCGTCTGGGGACGGTATCAGACAACTTAGTACCTAGTACCTAGTACCTAGTACCTAGTACTTAGTACCTGGTACTGAGTACTGAGTACTGAGTTCTACGGCGTCACCGGCTTCGCCTTTGGCTCCAGCTTCGCCGCCCACAACCCCGAGTTGAAGTCCGTGAACAGCACGTGCCCCTTCCACGGCATCGCGTTCATCACGAACGGCGCATTCGCCGTGTACGCGTCCGGGTCGTACGGCTTGAACACGGCAATCTCGCGGCGCTGATCGGCCAGGTTGCCCATCAGTTCACCGGAGACGTCCACCACGCGCACTCCGCCATCGTAGTATGCCTGGTACAGCACGTCGTCTTCCACGATGATGTCGTGCGAGCCGTAGTCCTCCAGATGATAGCGGCCCACCTTGCGCGGATGCATGGGATCGGTGACGTCGACAATGTGCGTGTACCCGCCGGACGTCTGCGCAATCGCGTTGCGCGGCGGCTTGCCATCGGGGCCGCTCAGGGAATACTGCGTCCCTTCCCACACGCGTCCGGCCCGATTCATTTCCTCGTCGCCCAGAAACAGGTACATGCGGCCGGTCGACTTCTGGAAGTACGGATAAATTTCGTGGCCCGAGTTGATCCCGAACGTGTTGATGAGTTTGGGCTTCTCGATGGTGCCGCCGTACTTGCCGTTACCCACATCCACCATCACCGCGCCCACGCCGCCCTGGGCGGAATAGGCGATGCCGTCACGCACCCACAAATCGTGAATACGCGCATTCGGATGCTGATATTCGCTCACGTATTTGGGTTTGGTGATGTCCTTCACGTCGATGATCACGTACTTCTGGCCACCGGATATCGCGAACAGGTGATCGTTCGTGGCGAACATGTTGTGCACGCCGCCCGTCAGCTCCTGGTCAAAGGTGCTGGCAATCTTCGGGTGCGCCGGATCGGCCAGGTCGAGAATCACCACGCCGTTCACGCGATTGGACGCGCCTTCGCGCGACAGCGCGCCGTAGCGTCCGTCGGGTGAGACGGTGACGTCGTTGATGGTGCGGGCATCGATCTTGATCGAGTCCGTCCTGACGATGTGGTTGAGGTCCGTGATGTCAAACACCAGACCCCAGCCGTCACCACCCCACGTGCCCACCAGCGCATAGTCGCGGCCATTCTTGGCGGTCCACGGCCAGAAGTCCGACGTGTGCGTGGTGCTCACGCTGCCGCGCCCCGTCACCGTGATGCGTCGAATCGCATCACGCGGCTTGACCTCGATCACCTTGCGCGCCATGGCGGCACCGGATTGCGCGATGAGCGTGAATCGTCCTGGATAGTTCGCGGTAAAGCGTCCCCAGTCGATGATGCCGGGACCACCGGGTGCGAGTGTGGTGTCGTCGGGAACGTAGGTGTAGGTCCAGGTCACCTGCGCATTCTTCACTGCCGCACCGGCCGCGTTCTTTGGCGTGGCGTTGAGATGAATGACGTCGCCGGTACGCACCACGTCTTCCTTGATCGCGATGGCAATCGCCGTCACCGGGTTCACGGCAATGCGATACGTCTTCGTCGCGCTCACGCCTTCGTTCTCGGCGGTGATCGTGACCGCTCCGGCCTTGAGCGCCGTCACGGTACCGAACCGGTCCACCGTGGCAACACCGGGGTTGCTGCTGCGCCAGGTGACGGTCATGCCACCGCGTTCGCTGCCGTCAGCATGCGTGCCGCGCGCGCGATGACCCAGCGAAATTCCCGTATACAGCACGCCGGAATCCGGGACGATCTCGATCCTGGCCAGCGCGGGCCAGGTGATCAGGATGGGAATGTCGAGCGTGACGGGTTGACCGTTTGCGCCGCTTGCGGTGGCAGTAGCCGTGTATGACCCGGCGCGAAAGGCGCGCACCTCGCCGCCACTGAATGCGACCGCCGCGCGCGGGCCGCCCACTCGCACCACCGCGTCCGCGATCACATTGCCCCGCGCGTCGTAGGCGGTGACTTTGAACGGCTGCGTGTCGCCTGCGCGAATTGTCACTCTGGCCGGGTCGGCCACCAGTTTGGCTACGGGGGCCGGCTGGGCGCCTTGGGCGGCCGCCGGTGGCACCGCAGCCAACGATATTCCCGACATCAAAGCGACGGCTGTCGTGACGGACCGCATGTTGCGCGCTACGTTCATATTGGCAACTCCTGAGGGTTCCATCGAGGGGTGCTGCTGCCTGCCCGACGCGCGCATTCCGCACGGTGTCGCGGCAGTCTCCACCGCGCCATGCATCAGATCAGGACTCAGATCATGCACACGATCTTGCTGCCCGTCACCAGCGCTCGCAAGTCGAGACGACACCCGGTTTCTCACGCACTGGTCACCATGGCCGTGACGATCGTGTTCACGGCACTGCCGCCAGTCGTGACCACCACGGTCGCGCAGGGCACTCCAGGGGCCGCCTCGCCCGCGGCCGCTCCGGCGGCGCCACGCAACGACTACTGGGTGTACGTCGGTGCCGAGTCCGCCGACAAGATCTATCGAGTGCGCTTTGGGCCGGCTGGCACCGTGGTGGAGAAGGCCATCGCGGTGGGTGAACTGGCCGCCGAAATGGAAGGACCGCACGGCTTGGCCATCTCGCGCGATCGCAAGTACCTGTACATGACCACCGGTCACGGAAACCCCGATGGGAAGTTGTGGCGCTACGAACTGGGCCCGGATACCCTGGCCGGACGAGGCATCCTGCTCGGCAACTTCCCGGCGTCGCTCGATGTGACACCCGATGGTCTGTACTCGTTCTCGGCCAATTTCAACCTGCACGGGGACATGATTCCGTCCACGGTGTCGGTGGTATATACGCCCACGCAAACGGAAGTCGCGCGCATTGTCACGTGCACCATGCCGCACGGCAGTCGCATCTCGCCCGATGGTATGCGTCAGTACTCCACCTGCATGATGGATGACCAACTGGTGGAGATCGATCCGCGCGACTTCGCCGTGTCGCGTCGTTTCCCGCTGGCCAAGGGCAGGGAAGGACCGCTGGCCAAGGACGTCGGCAGCACCATGGCCGGTATGGGTGACATGGCCGGCATGAAGCACGACATGGCCGTGATGTCGCACGACGTGGGCGCGGGCAGCGGTGCCAAGTCAGCGGGGAAGCCGGCGACCGCCACGGTCGATCCCGCGCAAGTGGGTCGAGCCGGCATGGGGATCGAGAAGCACACCATGGCACCGGCGTCCTGTTCGCCCACGTGGGCACAGCCGTCAGTCAACGGTGATCGCGTGTGGGTGGCGTGCAACAAGGCCGACGAAATCATCGAGATTGACAGCAAATCGTGGACGCTGACACGTCGCCTGAAGACCGGGCGCGGCGTGTACAACCTGGCGGTCACGCCCGACGGACGACTGTTGGTAGCGACGCTCAAGCCTGGGAGCAGTATCGAGATCTTTGATATCGCCAGCGGCCGGAGTCTCGCCCAGATCAAAACCACAAATACGCTGGCGCATGGCATCACCGTCAGCAGTGATTCGAAATATGCGTTCGTCAGCAGCGAAGGTGTCGGTGCCGCGCCGGGAAAGGTGGACGTGTTTGATCTCGTAGCGTTCGCCAAGGTTGGCACGGCCGATGTCGGGCAGCAGGCCAGCGGGATCGCGTTTTGGAAGATGAACTAAGTACTGAGTACTTAGTACTTGGTACTTATTACTTAGTAATGGACGAGCCCCCTCGCACCTTGCCCGTTCTGCGCGCGATGATCGATGCGCTGGATCGGGACCTACTGCAGATCATGGCCCGGCGCATGGCGCTGGTGGCCGATGTCGCGGCGTACAAGCGCGAACACGGCATTCGCATTCGTGATCCGCAGCGCGAGCGAGACGTCCTCGATGATCGACGCCAACGCGCAATCGCGCTGGGGCTGCCGGTTGGCGAGATCGATTCGATCTTTCGGGTCTTGCTGCGCTCCAGTCGCGATCATCAGGCGGCGCTGCGCGCGGAAGTCCCGTTGGATGCCGAACCGCGCACCATCGCTATCATCGGCGGGCACGGCAAGATGGGGGCGTTGCTGGTCCGCCTGTTTGGCGACATGGGGCATCGCGTCCTCATCGTCGATCAGGATACGATGCTGACCGCGCGTGCCGCAGCTGCGCAATCGGATGTCGTGGTGATCAGCGTGCCCATTGACGACACGGATCGAGTTATTCGCGAGGTGGGTCCCCACGTGCGGGAAGAGGCCCTGTTGATGGACGTCACGTCTATCAAGGCAGTGCCGGTCGCCACCATGCTGGCATCGACATCGGCCAGCGTGGTGGGCACGCACCCAATGTTCGGACCCGGCGTGCACTCGCTCCAGGGACAGCGGTTTGTGGTCTGTCGCGCCCGCGGCGATGCATGGGCTGATTGGATCGTGAACACCTTCACCGCGCGCGGCTTGGCGGTCACCGAAGCCACGCCCGTGCAACACGACCGTGCCATGTCGGTGGTGCAGGTGCTGACGCATTTTCAGACGCAGGTGCTCGGCCTGACCCTGGCACGGTTGGGCGTGCCGCTGCAGGAAACGCTGCGATTCACGTCACCGGCGTACCTGCTGGAGTTGTATGTCGCGGCCCGCCATTTCGCGCAGGACCCATTGCTGTACGGTCCCATTGAGATGCGCAATCCGGGAAGGGCGGCCGTGACAACCGCATTCCGAGAGGCCTCAGATGAAATCGGGGACGTGCTGGCGAGCGGTGATCAGGCCGCGTTCACGGCGTTGTTTGAACAGGTCCGCGAATTCTTCGGATCGTTCACCGCCGAAGCCGTCGAGCAATCGAGTTTCCTGATCGACCGCATCGTGGAACGGGCGTAAGCGCCACGCAAGGTGAAGGAAGGATTCGCCAGCAAATGGCAATGTGCCCAGAGGCGAAGGAGCTGGTGGGCCTGCCCTCACCGGCCGGCCCCTCTAGCGCTCAACGCTTCCGTTGCTCACCCCTCCAGACGCTCACCCTCACCCCTCACCCCCCCCCCCCACCCCCCACCCTCATTCAGGCCGTTCAGCCAACGCCACGGCATCAACTGAGGGGATATCTGACCGTGGAACGGGGTAATTTACAGCTATGCGACCATTCCCTTGCTCACGGACCATCCGGATCACCGCTGCCCTCGCCAGCGTTGCGGCAGCGGGCCTTGCCACACCTGCCCATGCGCAGCAGAAAACCACCATTCGCGACCGCGCCGCCCAGGAGACCGTCAAAAAGCCGGTGTCGACGGCTGGCATAGGCGTGATCGACGGCATCGTCACCGACACCCTGCTTCGTCCCCTTGGCGCCGCTGACGTATCGGTGGTTGGCGTCGGTGCCCGGGTGGTAACCGAGGAAGGCGGTCGGTTCCGTTTCCTGCAGGTGCCGGCCGGCCAGTACCTGCTGGTCGTCCGACGCATCGGCTTTGCACCAACGTCAGGCATCATCGATGTCCCCGCCGACGATACGTTGCGCCTGTCGTACATCCTGGCCCGCACTACCAACCTGATGGACACCGTTCGTGTGCGCGAAACGCGTGTTTCCATGCGCATGCTGGGGTTCGATCAGCGCCGCGTGCAGGGAGTTGGACAGTTCATCACCCAGGAGCAGATTGAACGACGCGGATCGCGCGAAACGAGCGATTTTCTGCGTACGCTGCGCGGCGTGGATGTCTCAAGAATTACCACCGAGGCCTTTGCGGGCACCATCGCACTGTCCAAACGGGAAGGCGGCAGCGTGGGTGGAGAAGGGAGCGGCGCGTGCAGCATGCAGGTCCTGTTGGACGGCATCGTGCTGCCACGCTTCTTCAACCTGGACCTGCTGCCACCACCCAAGCAGATCTCCGGTATCGAAGTCTACTCCGGTGCGGCGACGATTCCCCCGCAGTTCGGTGGCCCCGATCGCCGTTGCGGCATGATCCTCGTGTGGACCCGCGAAGGATATTGAGAGAGTACTCAGTACTCAGTACCGAGTACCGGATACAACACAGCCCCGCAAGACACTGTCTTACGGGGCTGTACCGTACTCCCTACTAAGTACTCGGTACTACATACTCGGTACTAAGTACTCGGTACTAAGTACCTCAGCAACCCGGTCCCGCCAGCGTGCCCGTCTTGCCGGCCCGCGACAGGCATTCCGCCTGCGGAATCGGCATCACCTTGGCGACAAAGTGCGACGGGTCATCCAGCGGCAATGTGTTCAACTTGCCATAACGGCGCATGTCAAACCACCGCGTGCCTTCCAGCAGCAGCGAGTAGCGCTTCTGCAGCAACAACTCATCAAGCACCGCCGCATCACTCGAGGCCGTGGTGAGCGACGACGGCGCGAGACCACCGCGAATTCACCCGGATGGAGTTGATGACGGCAAGCGCTCCGCCTTGTCCGCCGTGGCCAACAGCCCCTCGGCGCGCAACAGCATGAGTTCTTCGTTGCGGATGATTGGAATCGGGTTCGTCCCGGCGTTGTCTCCCACCCACCCCAGTGACGAAGCAATGCCCAGCACGCCCGTCGGAGGATTGCGTGAGGTCTTGGTCTTCACCTTCGCCAGGTAGCGATTGTCCTTGGTGCCATCGGCCTTGAGCGGCGCGTTGGTTTCCGTGGACGGGTGCAGGAACAAGTCTGCTGCGTTGCCAAAGAACGGGCTGTTGGCATCACCGGTCGCTCCCGAGTACGGATGGAACGGCCCCGCATCAAGTTCGGCGCGGGTTGTTGCCGCCGTGTTCAGGAACGACGCCGTCAGCGCCGTCAACGAACGTTGCCACGCCGCCGCGCCGCCGCCCGCCGTGGCGTAGTACGCCGCCACTTTGCCGGCAATCGCGCGGTTGAACTTGGCGAACGTGGCCGGTGTGTTGAATCCGGCAAACCCGGCGTGCAACGCGAACGGGAATGCCGTTCCGCCGGCCGCGAGTGCCGTGTTGCCGGCATCCAGCGTGTTCAGGATGTACTTGTACATCGAGTCACGTGTGACAAATGCCGCAAGATCCGATGCGTCCTGCTTGATCTCCACGATACCGCCCAGCGTGTCCCGTGTAGCGACGACATGGAACAGTTCCAGCCCTTCCAACGTCTGGGCAAAGCCCAGCGCAGCGGCCTTCTGCGCCGCGGTCAGCGACGCCGAACCAACCGAGTTCTTCAGGTTGAAGATGTCCCGCAGGTTGCCGTAAGGTCCCGCCCACGATCCGACGGCGAAACCCGCCGGGTCCAACTTGTTCGCACCGGTGATGCCTTGCAGATAGTGCGACGTGTTGCGCCCTTCCTGCGGCGAGTAGATGTACATCTCACGGCCAAAACGGCCGGCATCGAAGATCCACCCGCCACGGCCGTTGCGAAGCTGCCGCAGCAGGCCGGTGGCCTGCAGTTGCAGCGCCTGGGCGTCGGCACTTGCCGATTCCACCGTGGGGGTATTGGGATTGGTGATCGCGAGCTGCTCGCTGCTGCACGCGGTCATCGCCGCTGCGGCCAGGGCCAGCCCGAGTGTCCGGGTCGGATTCAAGAGGGCTCTCATGGTTGTTGTCGTCATGGAATCAGAACCCCACGTCGACGCTGAAGATTCTTGGCGTTCGGTACCTTGGCCACCCACGAGTCCGGTGCCTGATAATTGACCGTCACTTCGCGCAGCTTCACGTACGTGCCGCTCTGCATGTAAGGCCGGACGTCTCCGTCCGAGAACGTAGAGTACCGCTGTTCGCCCTTGGCGACATAGTCAAACGATTGACCCCCCTCGTCAAACAGATTGTTGGTCATGTTCGACACGGCACCGCCATTGCGCCAATCGGCCAGGAACGAGAACGACAGGCGCTTGTAGCTGAAGTCGTTGCTGAACGTCGTGGTGTGGACCGGGTTGGAATCGAACAGAATGGTATCACGCACCGCATTGTTCGCGCCCAGGGGGGCATTGCCCCAGATCAGCGTCGAACGCGTGTTGGACACGATGCGATTGCGGCCATACGTGGCGCCGAACGAACCGGGCACCGCAAACGCCGGCACGGGAATGTTGTCGACACGCTGGACGTTCGCATTGTAGATGATGCGCGTCGACCACTCGAAGTTCCCCTTGCGCAGCGGCACCGCCGACAGCACGGCTTCGTTGCCTTGCACGGACAGCTGACCACCATTGACGATCTGGTTGCCCAGGCCGGACGACGGCGGCAGCGGGAACGTCAGCAGCAGGTTGGTGATCTTCCGCTCGTAGCGCGTGAACTCCAGGCTCAAGCGCGAACCGAAAAACGTCATGTCGGTACCGAACTCGGTCTCGTTCATCGTTTCCGGCTTGACCTTCGGATTGCCCAACAAGCCGTTCGAGACGAGCGAGCTGGCGCCGCCGATGATGCCACCGTTGGCGTACAGCACGTCCCGATCGCCGTAGCGCGGACGGTTACCCGACTGGCCCTTGGCCGCGCGGAACTTGATGTCATCGATCTTGTCCGTGAGCGGCTTCACGAACCGGTACGACGCCGAGTACTTGGGGAACTGATAGAACGTCTCGCGGTCGCCATTGGCGCTCGACCGGTCGGCACGCACGCCGTAGTTGAGCGACAGCTTCTCTTCCAATGCCAGGGCCTGGAAGTTGACGTAGTACGACTGGTCGCGGAATTCAACGCGGCCGTTCGTAATGGCGATATCCTGCGCGCCCAACGGCACTTTCACCGTCGGCAGCAATCCGCGACCGCGCAGCGAGTACACATTGGTGGCCTGATTTTCGTATGAGCCACCCACCGACGACGTGAGCGACGTCAGCCACTTGTTGCCGGCCGTGTAGGTCCACACCGCGTTCACGCCCTGATTCATCTGGAAGCTGGAGGCGTTCAGCTGGTTGGCCGTGCCCAGGAAGTTGTCGGCCGGCTCATACTGCAGGTAATTGGGCGAGTACTGGTAGCCTTCCTGCTAGAAACGATCCATACCGGCCAGATACGACAGCTGCACGGAGTTCTTCGCGGTGCTGAGCGCCGTGTAGTTGGCCCGGACGTTGCCGGCCTGACGCCACACGTTCTCGGTGTTCGTCACCGCTTCCAGCACTTCAAACGGGTTGGACGTGCCGGAGCCGCCGCCGTTGAACGGCATGTTGATGTACCGACCCGATGGCGTCCGCGACTGCAAGTCGACGATGGCCGGCGAATACCCGAACGTGTAGATGGGGCTCGTGCCGGAGTTGTCGTTGCCGCCGATGCCGCGCTGGAAGTAGTTGCGCGTGACGTCAACACCCGCGCTGATCGTCCACTTGGTGCCCAGCGTCTGGTCGAGATTGATGCGGCCACCGGTGCGGCGTGCACCTGTGTTGATCAGGATGCCAGACTCCTGACGATCGTTGATGGACGCAAAGAAGCGCGTGTTGTTCACGCCACCAGCGGCCGACAGCAGCGTTTCCCACGACGGATCGGTGCGGCCGTACAACTCACCCTGCCAGTCGTACCACGGGCACTTGGGTGTGCAGGCCGCCGTGGCCGCCGCCAGTCCCACCGGGCCGCTCACGAATGGCGTCACTTCCGCCAGATCGGCGTACTTGCGTGACGACAGGTTCTTGAGCTGCTGCTGCGTACCCATGCGCTGCACCACATTCCACGAGGCGCGACCCTGCTTGCCACGCTTGGTGGTGATGACCACCACACCGTTGGTGGCGCGTGAGCCGTAAATGGCCGACGCCGCCGCCGACTTCAGCACTTCGATGTTCTCGATGTCGTTCGGATTCAGGTCGGCCAGACGGTTCACCACCTGGTCCTGGCTGGATCCGGTCGATCCCGAGGCACGTGTAATGGAGCTGGCGCCGGAAGAAATCGAGGCGTTCGAGACGATGATGCCGTCCACCACGTACAGCGGATCACCCTGACCCAGCACCGACGTGGCGCCGCGGATCTGGATCTGCGCACCACCACCGGGCGCGCCGCTGTTTTCAAACATGCGCGCACCGGCCACTTTGCCGGCCAGATTGCTTTCGATGGAGCGGGCCGGAACCTTGTTCAGTTCGGCCGTATTCACGGTGGCGACCGCAGTGGAAGCCACTCGACGATCGGTCGTCGTGGCCACACCGGTCACCGTCACACCTTCCAGTTGCAGCACGTCGCGCTCAAGCACGAAGTCGGCGGTGTTCTCCGCCGGGCCTACGCGCTTGGTCTGACGCTTGAAGCCCAGTTGACGCGCCAGCACCAGCACTTCGCTGGACGGCACACGCAGGCGATATTCGCCGCGTTCGTTGGTGCGGACACCAACCTGCTGTCCGACGATGCTGATGGTGACATCAGCGATTGGTTGGCCGGTACCGACCTGCGTCACCTTACCCGAGATATCCCGGGTCTGCGCGTCCGCTTGAAGCGGAAGCACGGCGACGATGGCGGCAGCGGCAATGAACTTGTAAAGCCTGCCCATGTGTTCTCCGAAGGAGGGGTGCGGAGCACTGCTGTGGATGCACTGCGAACTACGACCGGCAGTTTGGTACCGGCATGTGACGTACCAACTTATGTCATCAACACGTGACAGCTAGGTCACGTCACCATTTCCCGGGCGACGGACGGCATTTTTTTCGAGCTGAGCCGACGCCCCATGTGATAGGGCCCATTGCCAATCGCGGATTCCCTGACTACACGCGGTCGTCTACTGTAGAGCTCGCTTTGCATATCGTCCTCTAATCGACACAGTACGCTCGAGCTCGTCACGCGATTGCAGCACTTTCTGACGTAAGTCCGCAGGAAGCGACGACTGAGCGGCAAGCCACCGGTCGACCGCCTGCAGCGCTTCTGCGCTGTTCTGGCCCCCAAACACCGCCCCAATCCAACTGCCCAGAAAGAAGATCCGCCGGTTGCGCTGAATCCACGGGAGCGTATCCAGCGCGGCTTCGAGATACGGTCGCGTCCACGTCGCGTGCTCCGGGTCATGAAACGCTCGCAAGCTTGAGGTCACCCACTCCTCATTGAGGCTGGCGTCGGCAAACCACCGCGTGAACAGCGCCCGCTTTTGCGCCGAGTCGGGTCGCGCCGCACCGGCCACAAACGCCAGTCGCCGACCGTCACTGGTGGAATCCCGGCGTGACTCGGCCGAGAGGCGTGCTTCCGCGCTGGGCGCCGCCCGGGCCACCAGGCGGGTGACAATCGCCCAGCGGGTCGGGGGTCGCAGAGGCAGGCCCAAGATGGAATCACGATCCAGCCACCCATCCAGCCTGGCGAGAGAGGCACTCGTACGCGCCAGTCCGATCGAGGCATCGAGAAAATTCTTGCGTGGACCGTAGGCACGTGCCGTATCCGCAGCACCGGCAAGCGCCATGGCTTCGGCCTGCGGCAGCAACGAATCGCGACCCGCATCGGATGCATAGCGGGTGATGGCGGTACTCATCCGACCAATCAGCGAACCCACCAACTGCTCATCCGATTCGCGCGGAATCTCCCGCAGCGTCATCGCGACAAAACGTTCCGGCGCCAGTCGGGCATCGCGCACCAGATCCCACATTGCGCCCCACAGCAACGCGCGCAAAAAGTCATCGCGAACGGCGCCCACATGGCGCTCCAGCCACTCTACGCTTCCCGAATCGGGAAGCACCAACGCGTAGCCAAAGTCGCCGTCGTTGGCGAACACGAAATCCGGGGCGGCCCGGCCGCGGGCCGCGACCACCTCCATCGACGCGGTGGACATCTCCACCGGCAACCGTACCATGCGTCCATCGGCGTAGGCCAGCAGCACCTGCATTTTGAGTGGCCAGGCGCCGCGACCCGACAGCGCCGGTTGTGCGGGACGCTGCGTGAGCGTCAGTCGTGCAATGCGCCCGGCTCGCAGGGTGACGTGCTGTTCCACCACGGGCATGCCGGGGCGAAGGATCCACGCGCGTCCCCACGGCGCAAGATCGCGACCCGACGCACGACCAATGTCGGCCAGCAGGTCCTGCCACGTGGCATTGCCATATGCATGCGAGCGAAGAAATTGCTGCACACCGGACTGGAACGCCCGGTCACCCACCAGGTAGTTCAGTTGTCGCAGGATGCCGGGCGCCTTGTTGTACACGATCGGGCCATAGTTGCTTTTCGCCTGATCCAGATTCGCCAACTGCTGCCAGACTGGTGTGGTGCCGGCAGTGGCGTCGGTTCCGTACGCCACCGGTTTGTTGCGCAAATAGAACGTCTTCCATGCATTCGATGTCGGGTCAAGCGACGCCTGCATCTTGGCCGCCATATACGTGGCAAATCCCTCTTTCAGCCACAGGTCGTCGAACCAGCGCATCGTCATGTAATCGCCAAACCATTGATGCGCGACTTCGTGGTAGACGGTGGCCTGACGACCCAACAATTGTGTCACGGTAGGCCGTTCGCGATAGATGAAGCTCTCCTCGTTGTAGAACACCGCGCCCGGATGCTCCATGCCACCGAACGGAAAGGCGGGCGCCAGCAGAAAATCGAACTTGCCGAACGCATACGGGATCCCGAACCAATGCCCCAGCCATCGGAGTGCCCGCGCATTCATGGCAATCAACGAGTCGGTCTCGGCCTCTGGCGCGCGCGAACGGCGCGTCCACAGGGCGACCGGTGTTGTCGCAGCGCCCTCGGTGATCTGCTCCGACTTCGACGTCACCGTCCACGGTCCGGCCGCGAACGCCACCAGATACGTACTGAGCGGCGCGGTCTCGGCGAAGTGATGGGTGGTGGTGGCGACGGTGCTGTCGCGTCGCACGGCGGCCCCATTGGCCAGGGCACGCCACGGGCGCGGCGTCACCAGCGAGAGCGTGACGCGGGCCTTGAGATCGGGTTGATCAAAGCACGGAAACAGCAGGTTGGCGTCCGACGGCACCAGCAGGGTGTACAGATAGTCCTGGTTGTCGGTCGCATCGTGCGCGCGGATGATGCTCGCGCCCGCCGCCGCAATGGGCGACCGGAAGTCCACGGTCACGCGATTGTCGCCGGCGGTCAAACGCGCCGCGTCGATCGCGATGTGCGCGCCGTTCCAGACGGTGCGGGTCATTGGGACCGCACCACCGTTCACGCGAAGGGAATCGACCGCCAATCCGCGGAAGTCGAGGACGATGTCGCCGCCGGCCATGCGTTGGAACGCGACGGTCACGCGGCCACTGGCGGTGTCGCGGCGCGTGACATCGAGCGAGAGATCATATCGGACATCGGCAATTTGTGTCCGACGGGCGCCCGCCAATGCGCGCGACACTCCGGCACCCATCAGCGCCACCGTCGACGGCGCGCGTACGGCGGGGGTGGATTGTGCGGAAAGGGACAGGGCGAATGCGAGTATGCCAGTCGCGCAACCACCCACGGCGCCGCGCACCGCACGGCGCGCCGATGGTCCCCTGCTCACGCGATCGCATCCAGCACGTCACGCACCGTGCCCACCAGTTCGTCGATCTGCGCGGCGGAAACGATCAGCGGTGGCGCCAGTGCGATCGTGTCGCCGGTTTGCCGAACCAGCACGCCACGTCGGAAGCACTCCAGAAAAACCTCCTGCGCCCGGGCGCCGGGCGCGCCGTCGCGCGGCGAGAGCTCAATGGCGCCCACCAGGCCCACGTTCCGCACGTCCACCACGTGCTCGTGACCGCGCATCGTGTGAATCGACGATTCGAGATGCGGGGCCATCAGGGCGGCACGCGCGAACAGCCCTTCTGATTCGTACAGGTGCAGCGCGGCCAATCCGGCGGCGGCGGCCAGCGGATGTCCCGAATACGTGTAGCCGTGGAAGAACTCGATGCCCGGGGCCGCCTGCGACACGACCGTGTCATGTATGGCGCGGGCCACACACACCGCGCCCATGGGCACGGAACCGTTGGTGATGCCCTTGGCCAGCGTCATCACGTCCGGCGTCACACCGAATCTCGTGGCGGCAAAGGCCGCACCCGTACGCCCGAAGCCCGTGATGACCTCGTCGAAGATCAGCAGGATGCCGTGCTGGTCGCAGAGCGCGCGCAGTCGCTCCAGGTATCCGACGGGAGGAATCAGCACACCGGTTGAACCGGCCACAGGTTCGACGATGACCGCCGCTATCGTATCCGCACCATGGCGTGCCACCACGCGCTCCAGATCGTCGGCCAATTCCGCACCGAATGGCGGTTGCCCGCGGGAGAATGCGTTGCGCGCCAGATCGTGCGTGTGCACCAGGTGATCGATGTGCGGCAGCAATTGCGCCTCAAATGCCTGTCGATTGGGCGCAATGCCACCAACGGAAATGCCACCGAATCCCACGCCGTGGTATCCCCGCTGACGGCCGATGAACGCCACACGTCGCGGCTCGCCGCGCGCGCGGTGATACGCCAACGCCATCTTGAGCGCGGTATCCACGGCTTCGCTGCCCGACGTGGTGAAGAATACCCGATCGAGCGTTCCCGGAAGGAATCCGGCCAGCCGTTCGGCGAGGGCGAACGAGGACGGGTGACCCATCTGGAAGCCCGGGGCATAATCCAGCACCCCGGCGGCCTCTCGAATGGCGGCCACGATTTCCGCGCGGCCATGGCCGGCATTCACGCACCACAGCCCGGAGACGCCGTCCAGCACCTGCCGACCGTCGGCGTCCTGGTAGTACATGCCTTCGGCACTCACCAGCAGTCGCGGCGCCGCCTTGAACGCCCGGTTATTGGTGAAGGGCATCCAGAGCGCGTCGAGCGAGGCGCTGGCCTGAGGGAGAGAGGGAGGATTCATGCAGGCGAAGGTGGCGGCTTGGGCGCCGCCCGTCCAGTCGGCCAATCGAAAACAGGTGGAGCCCAACCCGGGAATAGATTTCCGTTCCGGCGTGTCCACCCTCCTGTGATGACTGTTACCACCCTTCCTGAGTCTGCGGCCGAACGGCAAGTCCGTTACGAATCGCTGGTCCTGCCGCACCTTGACCGGCTGCTGGGCTTTGCGGTGCGCCGTACGCCTGACCTGGGCGATGCGGAAGACGCCGTTCAGGATATGTGCATGCGGGCCTGGATGGCGTTCGACGACTTGAAGGACGCGACCAGCGTGCGTCCGTGGCTATTTCGTATCCTGCGCACGGTGCTGAGTGACTCGTTGGAGCGCAGCGGTCGCCGCAACCGACTGGTGCCCATGAGTCGGCTCGACGAGATACACGAAGATCTGGTGGCCGGGGAGGCGGACTCGGTTTTCGCTGAGGTCGCGGCGCGCATCGACGCGGAGATGCTGCAGGCAGCCCTGATGTCGATCCCTGAGGACTTTGCGACCGCGGTGGAACTGCACGACATCGATGGATTCAAGTATCAGGAAATCGCCGACATCGTTGGGGTACCCATCGGCACCGTCATGAGTCGCATCTCCCGCGGCCGTCGGCTGCTGGCCGGAGTCATCATGGAAAACCGATCGGCGTGGTCGCTGGGTGCGTCACCGGCGCAGGACGTACCGGATGCCTTGCGTGTCATTCGCGCCAACGGGTCGAATCGACGGAGACCGTCATGACTGAATCTTTGCACGCGATGCGCCCATCGGGTCAGCCCGAAGATGACGCGGCTCGCGAGGCGCGACATCAGGTGCTGGCCACGTTGCTCGGCGCCTACGCCGACGGCGAACTGCCGGTGGAAACGTGTTCGCAGATTGACGCGCATTTGCTGGGCTGTGGACGCTGCCGGAGTGAACTGCGCGTGCAGCAGGCGGTCAGTCTGCGTTTGTCGCGGAGCACCGTGCCCACGGCGACCGCCGCGCTGCAAGCCCGCATCCGTTCGGCGTTGGCGACGACGCCCACGCCGGTAGCCTCGGCGCCGCCTGTGTCGACTGTACGGCGGCCGGTGCGTCGGTGGGCGGCGGTCGGCCTGCTCCTCACAACCATCACCGCGTTCGCCGCTGTTATGCTGCTGCCAGGCGGGTCGCCGCAACTCGACCCGCAGCCGATGGTTGCCGGACCAGCGGTGCCCGCAATTGCCGGCATTCTCGCCGAATCTCGCCGCGTGTTGCAGGGAGACCTTCCGGGGCGCGCACGAGACCTCGAAGCAGTTCGACGGGCGCTGCCGTTTCCCGTGAATCCGATTGCGAATCCGGAGGCGCACCTGCTCGCCGCGTGGACCGCCGCTCTCGATGGCGAGCCGGCCGCTGTGCTGGCCTATCGCTGGAACGAGCAGGTGGTGCTGCAGTTTGTCGTGGCGGAGTCATCGCTGTTTCGCACCCCCGAATTGCGCCGTGCCTTTGCGGAGCGGCGCGCCGTGGTGTCGCAGGATGGTGCGCAGGGACTGATCGCGTGGCCGGAGGCCAGTGCGGGCTCGGTGCTGGTCGGCGATATGCCGTGGGTCACTCTTGTGCCGTTGAGTCGGGCCCACGTGCGCTGATCACCAACGCCGCGCTCGTTGTAGAGCGAGCGGGGCCATATTGCCAACAGGCGCCCGCTGAGGCTGATTGGAGAGGTGATGCCTTTCATCCCTTTCCCTCGCGACGCACGAAGGCGCTGCGGTCTCTTGGCGGTGGCGTGTTCATTGATGTTCGTCGAGACATCGTCAGCGCAAACGACTCCGCCGCGCGATTCAGTCGCGCGATCGGTCAGCGCCGATTCGCTCAGCGCGCGATTGGCCCGCGCCGAGGCCGATATCGCGCTGCTGCGACAGCAGGTCGCAACGGAGTCATCAACCTCGGTGCGTCTGCGCTCGCGGTTGCGTCTCGACCTGCACGCCCGCCTGCTCACCAATGCGTTCTTGACCACAGCTGACGCCAACAATCCTGAGGTGCCTATCTTCGCGAAAGCACCGGGAGGCGTCAGCGCGGAATACGGGGCGTCCGGTGGCCGGGTCCTGGGATTGTCGATTCGGCAGACGACCATTGGTGGTTCCGTCAGCGTGGATAGCGTGCTTGGTGCAACGTTTTCGTCGGACGTCGAACTCGATTTCTTTGCCGGTCAAACAACAGATGGACCGCCGCTCTTTCCGCCGCCCAGACTGCGGACCGTGCGAGGATTTCTCCGCTGGGAGCGCACGGAGCTCATGATCGGTGCGGATACGCCGCTCATGTCCGATCTCGACCCGGTCGGTGTGGCCGCGATCGGCATTCCTGATTTCTCCGCCGCCGGCAACCTCTGGAACTGGTTGCCGCAGGTGCGGCTTACCCGCGACGTCGGCGTGCTGCGCGCCGGCCACCACGCGGTGCACTGGGCGGTGCAGGGGGCGCTCATCAATCCGTTCAGTGGCGATCGCCACGTCGACGAAGTGGACGGCGTCGACGCCGGACTGCGATCGGCGCGCCCCAGCGTCGAAGCGCGGTTGCGCGCCCAATGGGGGCGGGAGCACGACCCCACCTCGTCACAGCGCATCGGTGACCGCGGTGGAGAGATCGGGCTGAGTGCGCATCGCGGATGGCTGCGCGTTTCCGGTGACTCCCTGACCGTGAGTCGCGCCGTCGGCGCGGACGTGCGCATCGGACTGTCATATGGGCTGGAACTGCGTGGTGAGGCGTATCAGGGGCGCTTGCTCCGCGGCCTAGGTGGTGGGGGAATTGGACAGAACTTCGCGCCGTCTTCCCGTGGTGAGACCCTCGGCGATCCATTGACCGACACGGCCGGTTGGCTCCAGCTCAACGCGCAACTGCGTCCGACTCTGATGGTGGGAAGCGGGTGTGGTACCGATCGGGTGCACAATGGGCAGCCGTCCCGGCAGCGGAACAGCGCCTGTGCCACGCATCTCGAGTGGCGACCATCGCTGCCCCTCCTGTTCGGAGCCGAGTTTCGGAGCATCGCGACACGCGGCCCCACCGGGCGGTATGCCACGCGTCACTTCAATCTCTTCTTCGGTATCGAACTCTGATGCGCTGGTGGAGCAGGCCGCACCGCATGCTGGCGATCGTCACCGTGGCGGCGCATTGCGTCGCCGTCCCGAGCGCCCGATCGCAAGGCGCAGTTGCGGGAACGGTTTCGATGCTCGAGCGCGGTTCAAAAGCCAGCAAAGACCTCGCGGATGCCGTCGTCTACCTGACGGCCGACGGCGTGATCGCGCGCGCCGGAACGCCGCTGGACAATACGATAGTGAATATGAAGGACCGGGAGTTCGTGCCGCACGTGCAGATCGTGCGGGTCGGTGGCAGCGTGGCCTATCCCAACAAGGATCCGTTCAGTCACAACGTGTTCTCAAACAGTGCCCTGGGCGCGTTTGATCTCGGGCTGTACCGCACGGGCGCATCGCGCGCCACCATCTTCCCCGCGCCGGCGTGTACGACATTTACTGCAGTATTGAGGCGAGCATGGTGAACTTGGTGCTGGCGGTCAGTACGCCGTATGTCGCGCGCGTCAATAGGAGCGGCGCATTTCAGGTGCCGGGCGTGCCGGCCGGCACCTACCGATTGCATGTCTGGCACGAACGGGCCGCGGAAACGGTGCAGTCGATCACGGTGTCGGCGTCGGGCCTCGATGGTCTCGTGATTGCACTGGATGCGCGGAGTTACGCGCCCGCGCCGCACCCCGATAAGTTCGGCAAGCCGTACGCATCCACGCGTGCCGATCGTTACTGAGCCGCACCGCCAACGGGGCATCGCGTGACCGATACGCGCGCCGACAACCCCGTCGACGCGTCCGGCCGCGGCGAAGGGGCACGTGCCGTATCGAGCATCACCTGGCGCGTGTTCGCCGGTACGGCCATCATCGTCGGCGTGGTCGTGATGGTCGCCTTGCTGATGGCGTCATCGGCGGCCCGTCGATCGGCGGACGCAACCGCGCGACGAAATCTCGAACAGGCGGCAGACCTCGTTGCCCAATTGCTGGCAGGACGCGAACGCAGTCTGGCCGGGGGCGCGCGCGTGTTCGTGCAGGGACCCTATTTCCGCACGCTGGTTGCAGAACGCCGCCGCGATGACATTCTCGATCAGACCTTTGAAGCCGTCGAGCAACTCGACGCCAAATGGGTGTTCATCACGGACGGCGTTGGTACACTGCTCGCCAAGTCGGACGAACCGTCCGCGTCCGGCGATGCATTGGGACGCGTGCCACTGGTGGCGAGCGCGTTGCGCGGCCTGGTGTCCGGCGGATTCGGCGTGTCCGGTGATTCGCTGCTCTTTCAGGCCACGGCAGTTCCGGTGGCGCTTCCGCGAGGGGCGCCGTTTGGTGTGCTGGTGGCGACCCGCGTGATCGACTCCTCGATCGCGGCCGATATCCGGTCTGCCACCGCGAGCGAGATTGTGTTCTTTGCCCGTGATCGCACCGGTCATCCGCATGTGGTCGCGTCCTCACTTCCGTCCACGGACGCGCTCCGCGCCGCCGTCTCCGGGCTCCTCGGGTATTCGCCGGGAGACAGCGTGGCAGGCAATGCGCCGCGGCCGCTGCGACGAGAGCTGACGCTTGCTGATGCCACATGGACCACCCAGAGTGCCTCGTTGGCGACAGCCGGTGGCGAGGTCATCGGCGGTTTCGTGGTCATGCGGCCACAGGATGGGGCCTTGGCGACGCTTGCCGGCGTTCGACGCTCCCTGTTCGCCGCCGGCGCACTCGGGTTCCTGCTGGCATTGCTGGCGGCATGGATTGCCGCGCGGAGTGTGACCCGACCGGTGCGCGCGCTGGCGGCGGCCGTGCGTCGCGCGGCCGACGGCAACTATGCCTCAACCGATGCATCCATGGCGACCGACGACGACAGCGGCGGCGACATCGGTTCATTGGCTCGAGCATTTGATGCACTGCTGGTGGACCTGCGCGACAAGGATTCACTGAGCGCCACGACGGCGGCGGCGGTTGCGGTCGATGAATCACGGCGCGATGCGCAAGCGACGTCCCAAAAGAAGCCTTCCCGCTCTGGCGTGTCGCGCGAGTTGTCATTGGGCGCAGCGGCGTCACGCACGGTGTCCGATGTCGGCGTGAAACCCGGGTACCTGGTACCTGCCCGGGTACCTGCTTGCCAATCGTTATCGCATCGAGGCGTGTATCGGCAGTGGCGGCACAGGCGTGGTCTACAAAGCGCGGGATCGCGTGCTGGGTGAGGCGGTGGCGGTCAAGCTGCTGCGACCCGAGTTCGCCATGGTCGATGACGCGGCCCGTGTGCAGCTGCGCGAGGAACTCCGCATGGCTCGCCGAATCACTCACCGAAACGTCGTACGGACACACGACATCGGCGAAAGCGACGGGGTCCCGTTCCTGACCATGGAGTACGTCGAGGGCGCGTCGCTTTCCACCGTGATTCGGGTGACGGGGGCCTTGCCTGTGCCGGCCGTGTTGTCGTTGGCACGTCAACTCATGCGGGCACTGTCTGCCGCACATGAGCAACACATCGTGCACGGGGACATCAAGCCGCAGAATCTGCTGGTTGGTCCCAATGGAGTGCTGAAGGTGACGGACTTCGGCGTGGCGCACGTTGTTAGAAAGGCCCAGCGTACCCCAGGGGTGATGACGCCAACTACCTCAAGTGTCGCGGGGCGCTTGGCTGGCGCGATTGTCGGCACACCCGAGTACCTCGCACCCGAGCAGCTCATCGGCGGTGCGGCGAGTGTCGCGACAGATCTTTACGAGGCGGGTATTGTCCTGCACGAATGCGTGGTGGGGGCGACGCCATCCGGCGCGGATACACCCATGGCGTTTCTGGCCAACAAGCTTGCCGAACAGCCGGAACGACGGTCGCGAACAGCCGCAGCGATCGCCTCCGACGCGCGGGCGACTCGTGCCGTACCCGGCGGACTTGAGGCGCTCATTGCGCAGCTGACGCGGCCCGACCCCGATCAGCGACCGACATCCGCCTCCATCGTCCTCGCCCGGCTCGCGCATATCGGTTGAGCTCGCCAACAACGATGTGTTTCGGGAATAAGACTGTCGGCTACGCCGTCGGCCTGTACGACTCCTTCCTGCGAGGCCCCGTTGTCGTGTGCGATCGTCCTGTGGTGCGCGGCGATGTCCTGGTCGACCTCGTGGCCACTGGCCAACTCTCCGAATCCGTCTTCCGTCGTTTCGATCGCTGCTGAGACGAGCACGTCGGGAACCACAACTCCGGTAGGGTTGCGGCGCGTCCCGAGGCCCGATGCTGACACGCTGCCGCGACGGCGCGCCGTCACGCTGTCGGAGTGGTACGGGCGGCGACTGACTGTGCATCGCTATGGGAGCTATCTCATGCTTCCGTTGTTCGCCGGTCAATACGTCCTCGGCCAGCGTTTGCTGTCGCAAAAAGACGGCGTCTACAATGGGACTCGTCGTGTGCCGATCGACGCCAATCTGCGTAGCGCGCATCGCGCGGTCGCATTTGGCGTAGGAACGCTGTTCACGGTGAACTCCGTAACGGGGCTTTGGAATCTGTGGGGCGCGCGACACGACGGTTCGGTCAGTACACGTCGCACGCTGCATGTGTTTTCGATGCTGGGCGCCGATGCCGGATTCGCACTGTCGGGACTGATGGCCAGTCGCGCGGTCCAACGCCGACCCGCTGATGCCCGCGCCCATCGCAACGTCGCTATCGCCTCCATGGGACTGGCGTCTGTCGGTGTCACACTCATGTGGTTCTGATCAACAACTCGACCGAGGCCGACCAATGCAACGCTTCATACGTTCCGCGACGCTCACCCTGCTGTTGATGGCCACTGCGTGCGGTGGTGGCGACGACGGCGGCACCACGCAACCCACACCAACCGCCGCGTCCATAACGCTGTCGTCCGCGACGAGCGGCGCGTTTGTGTCCATCACCGAGACCCGGGCCGTGACGGCGTTGGTGAAGGATGCAAGCCAGAACGTGCTCGCCAACGCGACGGTGAGCTGGTCGTCAAGCAACACCTCGGTGGCCACCGTCTCTGGCAGTGGCAGTGGGGCCACCGTGACGGCAACAGGCAACGGTTCGGCCACAATTACGGCCACCAGCGGGTCGGTTCAGGCCACGCTCACCGTGGACGTGCTGCAGAAGTTTGCAACCCTCGCGGTCACTCCGGCGTCGCCGTCGCTGGCCATCGGTGCCGTAGTGTCCCTTGCGGCCTCCGCGCGTGACGCGCGCAACACCACCATCGGGGGTGTCACTGGCACGACATTCGCTACCAGTGATCGCACCAAGGCCTTGGTCGATGCGGCAGGGACGGTGACAGCGATCGCGCCAGGTGCGGTCACGATCACCGCGTCGCTCACGCGCGATGGCGTGACATCCACCGCCAACGCGGCGGTCACGGTCTCGGCGCCAGCGGCCGTGGCGTCGTCGGCCAGCGTCAGTGCAACCGGTGCCAATGTGTTCACGCCGACGAGTGTGACCATCGGCGTTGGCGGCAGCGTGAACTGGTCCTTTACCGGAGACCACAACGTGCTGTTCTCCGGAACCGGTGCGCCGGCCGACATTCCCGTCACCAGCAGTGGGTCTATCAGTCGGGCGTTCAGCACGCTCGGCACATTCAACTATACCTGCTCGCTGCATTCCGGCATGAACGGCATCGTGACCGTGGCCGCCCCCAGCATCTTTGCGCAGATGAACGGCGCCAACGAACGACCGACGGCCAATGCCAGCACCGCCAATGGCGCCGCCCTGTTCACCCGCAGCGGAGCGACGGTGTCGTACACGGTCACCTATCAGGGCATCGGCAGCGCGCCGACTGGTCTACACATTCATGCACCAGCCACATCCGCCGTCGCTTCGGGCATCATCGTGGATCTGCTCACCACGCCGTTGCCCAATCCGAGCGGGGTGCTGACGGGCACGTTCACCGCGTCCAACATCCGACCCATCAGTGGTCAGCCCGTCATCTCGCTGGATTCGCTCTTCGTGCTGCTCCAAACCGGCAACGCCTACGTGAACGTCCACTCCAGCGTGTTTCCGGGCGGTGAAATTCGCGGCCAGACCGGGAACCCCTGAGTAACAGACGGGAGACGGACGACGGGAGACTGAAGAGTGACCGTCTCCCGTCTCCGGTCTCCCGTCTCCCGTCTCAACTACCCGACAAACAGCCCATCCGCGATCGCCGCAATCACCTCCGCATCGCGCCACGCAGATTCCAGCGCCGCCAGTTCGCCCTGCATCGCCTGACGCTCCGTGTCTTCGTGCATGGCAATCTCCAACGCGAGCCGTTCCGTCGGTGTTAGTCCGAGCACACCAACCGAGTCGTCCCAGAAGATGGAATTCTTGCGTCGACGGGTGTACCGCAAAATGCCACTGGCACGGATGTACTGCTCCGGATCACCGGCATCGGTGATCAGGCGCGTGGCATGCCGCCATTCACTGCTCGTGCCACCACGCGGGTTCAACCGCGAGAGCAACTGCCCGGCGATCTGTCCCGCCTTCGGGCCGCTGAGTTCCGTGATGCCATTCTGATGCGCCAGGCGAAAACTCCAGGGTTGACGGTCGTGCGTGGCCACAATCTCCATCCGCACGACGTGACTGAACCGGAGTGGTCGCAACGTACCGTCTGGCGTGCGCACATGCGCCAGCACGCGATCATAGTTCAGTCGCGCTTCGATCTGTTCCAACGGCTGTTGCACGCCATGGCGAATGAGCCGACTGCCTGTTGCCATGGCGGCCACGCCGGCAAGGGCGGCGACCGTGCCGAAGGCCATGGCGGCGCCATTCACGAGCGCGCCGGTGCTTGCGGATGCGGCACGCTGCCATCGGTGACGGCGCATGCGGCTACCGTATCGCCACGCAGCGAACTCCGGACGGAGCGGCTTGCCGACACGCACCAGATCCAACATAAGCAACACAGTCGCCAGTCCGATGTTGTCTGTGGAGACACGAATGGGGGTTGCGCGATACGCGCGTTCACATTCCTCCACCGCTTCCCATCGCTGTTCCAACGGCGACAAATTCCAGCTCTCGCAGGAACGGCAGATCACCCAGAGGCGTGCGCGAACGGGGTCAAATGCCAGGCGGCGGCCCACTGGAAATGATTCCACCGTCTCATTCCGCCCCAGATTGGCATGGCAATACAAGCACGTTGAATACATGACCACTGGAGAGTGGTGCCGCGCAGGCGGCGTGGGAAGGGTACTGACGCCGCATGATTACCCCGGGCTCGACGAATTGAGCCGAGGGTGTGATGGGACAGACTGGCAACGAACTCAGCCATCCGCCAACTTCACGCGATGATTACACCGCCACATACCGACCGCCCGGAGCCGGATAATGCGGCCCAGCATGCGTGTGCACAGTGCGCGCGTCTCGATCGCCGAGGGTTTCTGGGGACGGCGTCAATGGTCTCGATCGGTGCCTTGCTGGCCGCCTGTGGCGACGGGGTATTCGATGGTCCCGAATCGCGGCTGGAGCTGGTCCGTGACCCGATTCGGATTGATCCTCGATTGTATCCGGACCTCCAGACGGTCGGCGGGCGTGCGGTGATCACCGCGCCGGGACGCGCCCCGATGGTGGTGGAAACCACGGCGGTTCGCCAGTACCGCGCGTTCTCGCTGGTGTGTCCGCACAATGGCACGGTCGTCGGTGTTGTTGAAGATGGATATACCTGTCCCAATCACGGGGCGCGGTTTTCGCGCAATGGCGTGTGGACTGGTGGACAGTCAACCGTCGACCTGACGCCGATTGTCGTCACGGTCGATTCGGACGGCAGTCTGAATGTTGGCGGCGTGGTCGCGCCGCCGGGTCCCCCCGTACTGGCCGTCTCGCAGAGTACAATTGCCTTCGCGTCAACGGTCGGTGGTGCCGTGCCCGCGGCGCAAACCGTAACCATCTCGAATGCAGGTGGAGGGGCGCTGACCGGCGTCACGCTCGCGCTCAACTATGGAAGCAATCAGTCATCGGGATGGCTGGCGGCCTCATTGTCGACGTTGGCGACGCCATCCGTGCTGACACTGACGGTCGCTCGCGGCACCCTTGGCGCGGGCACCTATACCGCGACCATCCGTGTCTCGGCGCCGGGTGCCAGCAACGACGCGCAGACGATTGCGGTGACGCTGGTGGTGATCGACACCAGCACACCTCCCGCGGTGCAGCTTTCCGCATCGGCCCTCAGCTTTTCCAGCGACATCGGCCTGTCGCCAGCGGCCAAGGCGGTGCAAGTGATCAACTCGGGCAGCGGAACGGTTGGTGGGCTGTCGATCGGTATCACCTACGGAGCTGGCGCGTCCGGTTGGCTATCGACGTCGTCGTTGAGTGGCACGTCGACGCCCAGTACCTTGACGGTCCGGCCCCTCACCGCGGCGCTGGCCGTCGGAACGTATTCCGCGTCGATTACAGTCTCCGGCGCCGGCGTCGCTTCTCGAACGCTCACGGTCACGCTGACGGTCGCGGTAAGCGGTCTGGCGGTCACCATCGCAGCCTGGCCGGCGCTCGCCAACGTGGGTGGCGTGGCAGGTTCCGTGGGGACGCTCAATTTCACGGCGGTGGCCGTTGTACGAAGCGGAGCCAACAGTTTTGCCGCGTTTTCGCTCACCTGTCCCCACGCGGGCACCACAGTCCAGGTCCAGAATGGCCAGAGTTTCCGGTGCCCCAACCACGGGGCCTTGTGGAATGCCAATGGGGTCCTCCTCCCCAACTCGCCCCAGCGCACCAGCGGGCTGAATCCGCTGCATGTGACGTACACGCCGGGCGATCCGGTGCTGTATGTCTCGTGACGGCTCCACGAACGCGGTGGATTTCGCGGTCGGCCAATTGAACCGACCCCGTAGGTCGGCTATGATTCGTGACTGCGTCGCCCTCTGTCACGTATCGTCCAAGTTTCGATTCCATGCCGACTTACGAGTTCCGCTGCCCCGACGGCACGATCATCGAACGGATCTACAAGATCTCTGAAGTGCCTGCCGAGATCCCTTCGCCAAACGGTGACGGGATGGCTGTGCGCATTATTTCCGGCGGTGCGGCCCTCCTGTTCAAAGGTTCGGGATTCTACATCACCGACTACGGCAAGGACGGCAAGAAGGATCAGCGCACGGCAGGGGGTGGCGACAGTGCGTCTTCGGGTGCGTCGGGGTCATCCGATAGTGGTACGGCCGGCAAGAGTGACAGCAAATCGTCTGATAGCAAGCCCGCCGCCAGTCCTCCCTCGTCGCCGAAAGGCGACTGACCGCCGCGAGTTCGGTTTCCCGCGACCATCAATACGTGAATCAGGCTGAGGCACTTCGCGCCGAGATTGCGCGCGCCGCGCGTGCATTGGGTGCGCCCGATGACATCGCCCCGGTACTCGAACGCCCAAGAGATCCGGCGCATGGTGATTGGTCCACCAATATCGCCATGCTTCTCGCCAAGTCGTTGGGGCGCAAGCCGCGCGAGATCGCCGAAGCGTTGGTGAGTTCGATGGATATGGCGACCGTCGGCGTATCAAGCACCGACATTGCCGGCCCCGGATTCCTGAATTTCCGGCTGGATGCCGGATACCTTGCCAAGGGGCTCCTGCCCATTCTCGCCAACCCCGAAGGATGGGGCCACGCGGACGTCGGCCACGGCGCGCGCGTGGTGGTGGAGTTTGTGTCCGCCAATCCGACAGGCCCATTGCACGTGGGCCACGGCCGTCAGGCGGCACTGGGCGATGCGATCAGTACGCTGCTCGAGTGGACCGGGTGGAACGTCGACCGCGAGTTCTACTACAACGACGCGGGGACGCAGATTGCCAACCTCGCCCGCAGCACACAAGCGCGCGTGCGGGAATTGTCCGGACAGCCGCTGGACATCCCGGAGGGCGGATATCACGGCGAGTACATTCGCGAAATTGCGCAGGCGTATGTCCAGCAACATCCGGCAGATGCCGCCGGGAATGATCTGGAGGCCATGCGCGCTTTTGCCGTCGCCGCATTGCGTCATGAGCAGGACCTCGACCTGCAGGCATTTGGCGTGGACTTTGACACGTACTATCTCGAAAGCTCCCTGTATGCGGACGGTCGCGTCGACAAGACGGTGAATGCCTTGCAGGCGTCGGGTTTCAGCTACGAGGAAGATGGGGCGTTGTTTCTGCGCACCACGGCGTTCGGCGATGACAAGGATCGCGTGATGAGGAAGAGCGCGGCCAAGGGTGGCGACTATACCTACTTCGTGCCCGACGTGGCGTATCACGTCACCAAGTGGGAACGTGGCTACCACCGGGCCATCAATGTGCAGGGTGCGGATCACCACAGCACCACCACGCGCGTGCGCGCCGGACTGCAGGCGTTGCGCATGGGCATCCCGGCCGGATATCCCGACTATGTGCTCCACCAGATGGTGACCGTGATGAAAGGCGGCGAGGAGATGAAGATCTCCAAGCGCGCTGGCGCGTACGTCACCGTGCGCGATCTCATTGACGAGGTGGGCCGCGATGCCGTGCGGTATTTCTACCTGATGCGCCGCGGTGATTCACAACTGGTGTTCGATATCGATCTGGCGCGCAGTCAGTCCGAGGAGAATCCGGTCTACTACGTGCAAATGGCCCATGCGCGCATGTGCGGCATCTTTCGCGTCGGCGAGATCAATGCGGCGACAGTCAGCGCGGAGGGCGTCGACCTCGCAGTGCTCGCCGAGCCGGCCGAACAGGAGCTCATCAAGCAGTTGCTGGATTTCCCGTCGATGGTGCTGGCCGCCGCCGAGCAGCTCGAACCGCATCGCATGGCCGCGTGGTTGCTGGAAACCGCGCGCGCGGCGCACACCTGGTATCACAAGCACCACGTCCTCGGCGAGCCCGAGGCCATTACGCGTGCACGCCTCGTGTTGGCGCGCGCCACGCAGCTGGGTCTTGCCGCCGGGCTGCGGATTCTCGGACTTTCCGCGCCGGAGCGCATGTGAGCATGGGTGACGCCAACACCGTCCTGGTGGTCGGGTCCGTCGCACTCGACTCGGTTGAAACCCCCTTCGGACGTGCCGATGACGTCCTCGGCGGATCCGGAACATTCTTTTCGTCGGCGGCCTCGCATTTCGCACCGGTGCAGCTGGTGGGTGTGGTGGGCGACGACTATCCCATCGACCAACTCAACGTCCTCGGCGAGCGTGGTGTCGATCTGTCGGGCGTCGAGCATGCGGCCGGGTCGAGCTTTCGGTGGCGTGGTCGGTACCGGCACGATCTCAATTCCGCCGAGACGCTGGAGACGCATCTGGGCGTGTTTTCGCATTTCCGCCCCAAAATTCCGGAACAGTTTCGCCGCGCGCCGTTCGTCTTCCTCGCGAATATCGACCCGCGTCTCCAACTGCAGGTGCTGGAACAGGTGGAGAGGCCTCGACTCGTGGCGTGCGATACGATGAACTTCTGGATTGAGTCGCGCCGTCCGGAACTCATTGAATTGCTGGGACATGTCGACCTTATCACGCTCAACGATGGCGAGGCGCGTCAACTCACCGGGCTGACCAATCTGGTACAGGCGGCGCGCTGGATTCTCGAAAAGGGCCCGAGGCATGTGCTCATCAAGAAGGGCGAGCACGGGGCGTTCATGTTCACGAACGACAGCGTGTTCTTTGCGCCGGCGTATCCGCTCGAATCGGTATTCGACCCGACGGGAGCCGGCGACTCCTTCGCCGGCGGGTTCATCGGGTACCTGGCCATGACGGGCGATCTCAGCGATCGCTCCATGCGGCGCGCCGTTGTCGTTGGATCGGCCATGGGTTCGTTTGCCGTCGAGCAGTTTTCCAACACGCGCCTGCTGCAGATCACGCGCGCGGACATTGATGCACGAGTGCAGGAGTTCCGGCAGTTGGTGGCCTTCGACGCGGATCTCGAGACGTGACGGGCGCTCAGGGACAACCGCTCGACTATCGCTCGGCCGGCGTCGACATCGAGGCGGCGGACGACGCCAAGCATCGGCTCGCCAGGCTGGTGCAGTCCACGATGACCTCGGGCGCACGCGGTGTCTTTGGCGGATTCGGCGGCATGTTTCGCGTGCCGGAAGGCTTCCGGGCGCCGCTGCTCGTTGCCAGTGCCGACGGCGTCGGAACGAAAATCAAGCTGGCCATCGAAAGCGAGCGCCATGACACGATAGGGCATTGCCTGGTCAACCACTGCACGAATGACATCCTGGTGCAGGGCGCCGTGCCGCTCTTCTTTCTGGACTATGTGGCCTTCGGAAAACTGGAGCCGCCAGTGGTGGAGGGGGTGGTGGCCGGTGTCGCCGCCGGGTGTCGCGAGAACGGTTGTGCCTTGATCGGCGGTGAAACGGCGGAAATGCCCGGCGTATACACGCCACCGGACTACGACCTGGCTGGCTTCATTGTGGGCATCGTCGAGGAAGACGCGGTCCTGGGCAGCGCGCGCGTGCAACCTGACGATGTCATGGTGGCCCTCGCCAGTGACGGCCTCCACACCAATGGCTACTCCTTGGCCCGCCGCATCATCAGCGAGCGCCTGCAACTCGGTCCCAACGATCCATTTCCTGAAGCCGATGGGGCAAGTGTCGCGGACATTATGCTCAAGGTGCATCGGTCATACCTCGCATGCCTCAAACCGGTGCTAAGCCATATTCACGCGATGGCGCACATCACGGGTGGCGGCTTGCCGGGCAATCTCAATCGGGCGCTGCCGGACACGCTGGACGCTGATGTGATCACCAACACATGGACCATCCCTTCGTGGTTCCGGGTACTTGAGGAGGCGGGCGCCGTTCCGCGACTTGAGATGTACCGGGCTTTCAACATGGGAGTGGGAATGGTCGTGATTACGTCGCCGGAAAAGGCGCGCTTGGTGATGCAGCAGGCCGAAGCGCACGAAATTGCAGCCTGGGAGCTGGGACGCCTGGTGCCGGGTACCGGCAAGGTGCGGTTCGACGGCGTACTCGCGTGAGCAGGCGTTGGGCCTTGTGCGCCCAGCGGTTCGGCATCGCGTTCGGTGTGGCCGTCAGCGTCGCCGAGATCGCCCACGCGCAGGGCATCTCCCCGACTTGCACGGTAACGCCGACGGCGGCAGGCAGCGCCGCCGACGTGTGCCGAAAGGCGTCGGACCTGTTCGCCTTCGTCGTGCCGCAGGTTGGCGTGGCCCTCGCCGGCGGCAATCACGTATTGGGAGAGGGCGGGACACTCGGCGGGTGGGGCAAGCGCACCGTCACGTTGCGCGTGACAGCGGTAGATGGACGGCTGCCGAAGAACACCGTGCCGTTGACGCTCAGTCGCTCGGCGGCCGTTGCTGATGATTTTGGCGCGGATCGCGTGCCGGTGCCGATGCCGTCGCTCGACGCAGCCATCGGCCTGCTGGCCGGACTTCCAATGGGTGTCACCAACGTCGGGGGCGTGGACGTGCTCCTTGGCGTGATCGGCTCGTCAGCGATTTCCTCGGGCAAGTTCGGATTGAAGCCACAGGGTTCTCGTGTCGCCTTGTCGTACGGCGTGCGCGTTGGAGCATTGCAGGAATCGTCGTTCGTGCCGGGACTCAGCGTCAGTTGGGTGCGACGAAAGGTCCCAACGCTCGATCTCGACTACACGCCCGCCAACGACACCCTGCTGGTGCGAAACATGTCGCTCACCGCGAACACCCTGCGCATCGTCGCCAGCAAGCGCTTCGTGCTGTTCGGGGTGGCAGCCGGGGTGGGGCGCGATGAGATCCAAGGCGTGAGCGGATTGCAGGCGGTGGTCAATGAAGCCGTGTTGGGGACACCGACGCGCGCCACGATCACATTCCCGACGCTCAAAGAGACGGTCAGGCGCAACACCGCATTCGTGAACGCGTCGTTCGGTGTGCCGCTGGCGCGTCTGGTGGCGGAGTACGGCCGATCCAGTGCGGGAACGCTGCGCGAGACGCTGAATGCATTCGGCGGACGCCGAGCCAACGAGACGTACGCCTACGGTTCCGTCGGCGTCACCGTCCGGTTCTGATCCAATCGTGACAGATGCGCGTGACGACGACACGCGATACATGCAACGGGCGCTTGCACTGGCCGAGCGCGGGGCGGGGCAGGTCGCGCCCAACCCGCTGGTTGGCGCGGTGGTCGTGCGGGATGGCACCATTGTCGGAGAAGGATGGCACGCGCGATTCGGCGGTGATCATGCCGAGGTGATGGCATTGCGCGCGGCAGGCGCATCGGCGCGCGGCGCCACCATCTATGTCACGCTGGAACCCTGCGATCATGTCGGGAAGACGCCGCCGTGCACGCGCGCGGTGCGTGACGCTGGCGTTGTGCGCGTCGTGTATGCCGTGCCCGACCCCAACCCCATCGCGGCGGGCGGCGGCGCGCACCTTCGTGCAGATGGCGTGCACGTCACGTCGAGCGTGTGCGAGCGCGAAGCGCGGGATCTCAACGCGGTCTTTCTGTTCGCGGTGCGTGAAGGGTCGCGTCCCTTCGTCACCCTGAAACTCGCAGTGTCGATCGATGGGGCCCTCGTGGATGCCAGCCGGGCGCGCGGGTGGTTGACCGGTCCCGATGCGCGACGGGCCGTCCACGCGTTGCGTGCGCAGTCCGATGCGACGGCCGTCGGGATCGGCACCGTGCTTTCGGACAATCCGGCACTCACCGTGCGCGATGTCCCGGCACCGCGCCTCACGCCGCGACGGGTGGTGTTCGATCGGCGCGCCCGACTGCCGCTGGACTCGCTGTTGGTCCGGACCGCACGGGAGGTCCCGGTCATGGTGGTCACCGATGGGAGTCGGCCCGATGCCGAAACGGCCCTGCGCTCGGCCGGCGTAGAGGTCCTGCAGGCGACCACCCTCTCGGACGCACTGCGACAGCTGCGGGCGGGCGGTGTCGAGCATCTGCTGGTGGAGGGCGGAGCGACGCTGGCCTCGGCGATGATGGCCGCCGGTCAGGTCGACCGACTGATTACTTTTCAGGGACCGGTCATTCTGGGGGCGGGGGCGTTGGCGGCATTTGCGACGTTGCCATCGCGGCCTGCCGAGACCGCCCCGCGGTTTCGCGTGATAGCACGTCGCGAATACGGCGCTGACCTGATGACTTCATACGCGGTTTCCGGAGACTGAAGACAGGATGTTCACGGGCCTGGTCGACGATGTGGGAACGATTGACCAGGTCGCGCTGACGCCAGCGGGGCGCGAGGTGCGCATTCGCAGCCGCTATCGCGATCTGGCCGACGGCGAAAGTGTGGCCGTGAATGGCGCGTGCCTGACGGTGCGCGAGCACGGCGCCATTGATGACGACCATGCCTGGTTCACGGTGGCGGCCGTGGTCACGACGCTCGGGCGCACCACCATCGACCGGTGGGCCGTGGGTACGCGAGTGAACCTCGAGCGTGCGATGCGATTGGGCGACCGGTTGGGCGGTCATCTGGTGTTGGGACACGTCGATGACCTCGGCACGGTCACGCGGACGGTCATGCAGGACGACGCGTGGCTGGTGGATCTGGCCTTGCCGCAAGCGCTCCGGCCGTTGATGGTGGCGCACGGATCGCTCGCCGTCAATGGCGTCAGCCTGACCGTGAATGCGCTACTCGACACCGGGGTGCAATTGTCGATCATCGAGTACACCATGCGACACACGACGCTGGGCGATCTGGCGGTTGGAGATCAGGTGCATGTCGAAGCCGATGTGCTGGCGAAACATGTCGAACGCTTGTTGACCCCGCAGCTGTCTCGGGTCGGTGCGGAGGTCCACGCGTGACGGCCGAATCAATAGGAGAGCAGGACATGACGTTCGGAACGGTGGAGCAGGCCTTGGCCGACATTGCGGCCGGGAAGTTCGTCGTGGTTGCCGACGACGAGGATCGCGAGAACGAGGGCGACTTGCTGTGCGCGGCGGAGCTCGTCACGCCGGACATGGTGAACTTCATGCTGGACGCCAAGGGCATGATCTGCCTCGCGATGAGCAATGCGTGGGCCGATCATCTCAACCTGCAACCGCAAGTTGACCACAACACCGAGTCCATGTCGACGGCGTTTACCGTCTCCATCGACGCGGCGGCCAAGTTTGGCGTGACAACGGGGATTAGTGCCAGCGATCGCGCGACTACCATTCGCGTGGCGGTCGATCCGACAAGCACGCGCGCGGATCTGCGCCTGCCGGGACATATCCACCCGTTGCGCGCACGCGATGGCGGCGTGCTGCAACGCGTCGGGCACACGGAGGCCGCAGTGGACCTGGCGCGCCTGGCCGGCCTGCGCAGTGCCGGCGTGATCTGCGAAATCCTCAACAAGGACGGCACCACCGCGCGCCGTCCGCAGTTGGAAGTGTATGCGAGGCAGCATGGCCTCACATTCATCACCATCGCGCAGCTCGTGGCCTAGCGCCTGAAGACCGATCGCCTGGTGCATCGCGTCGCCGACGCGCGGTTGCCAACCGCCTTCGGCGAGTGGCGGGTGGTGGGGTATCGGAATGACGTGGACGCCCGTGAGCATATTGCGCTCACGTTCGGCGACGTTGAGAACGGCGAGAACGTGCTGGCGCGCATGCACTCCAAGTGCCTGACGGGCGATGTCTTTCACTCCCAGCGTTGTGATTGCGGCTGGCAGCTCGAGACGGCGATGCGCATGATACAGGCGGAAGGGCGAGGGGTTATCGTCTATCTCGATCAGGAAGGCCGCGGGATTGGACTGCTCAACAAGCTGAAGGCCTATGAACTGCAGGATCACGGCGCGGATACAGTGGAAGCCAACGAACAGTTGGGATTCAAGGCCGATCTGCGGAACTACGGTATCGGCGCGCAGATCCTGCTGGATCTCGGTCTGAAGAGCATTCGGGTGCTCACGAATAATCCGCGCAAGATCGTCGGACTCGATGGCTACGGCATTGCCGTGACCGATCGCGTCCGACTCCAGGCACCGTCGACCGACGAAAACGCCTCCTACCTCGAGACCAAGCGCACCAAGCTCGGTCACTTGTTCGCGATCTGACAGTGAAAACGGGTTCTATGACGAAGTGTTTCGGGGTGACGCGCTGATGGCGGAATTTTCAGGGCAGCCGCGCGGAGAAGGTCGGCGCATTGTGGTGGTGGCCAGTCGGTTCAACGAAACCGTGACGATGCCCTTGGCCGAGGGGGCCGTGGCGGCCTTGGTGGGGCAGGGTGTCGAATTCGACAACATCGATGTGCTCTGGGTGCCTGGCGCCTGGGAACTCACCGTCGCTGTACGCCGCGCACTGGCCACCGAACGCTATGACGCCGCCGTCACCGTGGGCGCGGTGATTCGTGGCGACACGCCGCACTTCGACATTGTCGCCGGCGAATCGGCGCGCGGCCTGATGGAAGTCTCGCGCGACTTTGACATCCCCGTCACGCTGGGGCTGCTGACAACGGATACGCTTGAGCAGGCGGAGGCACGCGCCGGCGGCGCACACGGCAACAAGGGCGCCGATGCGGCATTGGCGGCACTCGAGTTGCTGGATCTGTTCGACCGGTTTGAACCGGCGACCGACGAGTTGGACGAGGACCCCGACTGATGGCGTCCGACCTGCGCGACGAAACATTCTGGGATGGACCAACTCAGGAACCACCGGCGCCACGCGCTGGAGGCGCCGGGCGCGTACACACGGCAACGAAGAGCGAGCGCGTGGAGACGCGCGGTCGCGCGCGCGCGCTACAGGCGCTGTACGCCGCTGATCTCCGCGACATGACCCAGTTGCGACGGATCGCCATCATGGTGTTCGACGACCTCGCGGTGGAGCCAGGCGAGCGCGCGGTCGCGTCGAAGCTGGTCGCCACCGTGGTCGAGCAAGGCGCGCAGTTGGACGATGCACTGGCGGATGTCACGTCCAACTGGCGGATGGAACGTCTGGGGGTGATTGAACGCAGTGTGCTGCGATTGGCCGCTGCCGAATTCGCGCGCGGCGAAACGCCAGTGAAGGTGGTCTTGCAGGAGGCCGTGCACCTGGCCGAGCGCTACGGCACGACGCGCAGTGCACGTTTCGTCAATGGCGTCCTCGACGCCTACGCGCGACGACTCGGCCTCTTGTGAACGACCTCCTGCGCATTGCCCTCGTCAATTGGCAGTGTCGCGAGAACCCGTTGGCGGGTGGGGCCGAGATCCATCTCCATGAGATCTTCGGACGACTCGCCGAACGGGGCCATCAGGTCGTGCTGTTGTGCGGCGGGTGGCCAGGGTGTCCCCCACGGGCCATGCTCGATGGCATCGAGGTGCATCGCGTCGGCACTCGCGCCACCTTTCCGTTTCTGGCCCGCGGCTATTGGCACCGGCACCTGGCTGCGCGCGACACGGATGTCGTCGTGGAAGACATCAACAAGGTGCCGCTGTATACGCCTACATGGCGCACACCCAAGTTGGTCGGCCTGGTGCCGCATCTCTTTGGAGGCACGGCGTTTCAGGAGCTCGCCGCGCCACTGGCCGCGGCGGTGTGGCTCGCCGAGCGCCCGATGCCATGGTGCTATCGTCATCACGCATTCCAGGCGATCAGCGACAGCACCCGTGACGACCTCGTCTCGCGCGGCGTCTCTCGGGAAAGCATCCGTGTCATCTTCCCTGGTATCGATACCGAGCAGTACACTCCGGATAGCACTGTCAGGTCGGAACGGCCGCTCTTCGCCTATCTCGGGCGACTGAAGCGGTACAAGGGTGTCGACCTGGTCCTTCGGGCGTTCGCCGCATCCAATATTCCGGATGCCGAACTGGAGATTGCCGGGGCTGGGGAATTTCGGGCGGATTTGGAGCGCCTGGCGGGAACATTGGGTGTAGGGGACAGGGTACGGTTCTTAGGACGCATTGACGAAACGACCAAGATCGCCTTGCTGCGACGGGCATGGGCGACGCTCTTCGCTTCACCCAAGGAGGGATGGGGAATCACGAATCTGGAAGCAGCGGCGAGCGGGACTCCGGTGATTGCGTCGAACTCTCCCGGCATCCGCGAATCGGTTCGGCATGGCGAGACTGGGTTCCTCGTGCCGCACGGAGACGTCGCTGCGATGGCAGCATGCATGCGAAACCTCAGCGGCGAGCGAGCGCTCGTCGAACACCTGGGGATCGCCGCACGGCGCTTCGCCGAAGGCTTCACCTGGCAGCGCGCCGCCAACGAGACTGCAGCCCACCTCCGTGAGGTGGTGGGAATGGGAGGAGGTCGCTGATGGAAATCATCCTGCACGCGCACCATGCTGATGTCACCGACTCGCTTCGTGATCAGGCCGAAGCCGCCATTCGCCGCATCGCCAGCCGACTGCATCGCGTGGTCCACGCGATCATCCGATTCATCAGCGACGGACAGACGCGTCGCGTGGAAATCGTCCTGAATGGAACGCGCTCGCGTTCCCTCTTCGCGCACGCTGATGCGCGCGACTTTGCGCCGGCGCTGGTCACGGCGGTCCACCGCCTCGAGAGTCAGGTGGCGCGGGTTCGTACGCGGCAGCTGCGTCGGAACACACCGCCCGGAGAGCGCACCGGGTGACCCGTCGATTGACCGTCGGTACGCTGTTCGAGCGGATGAAGGAACCGCTTGAACTGGAACTGCTCGGCCCGGACGTTGGTCTGGATCGCGAAATCACGAGCCCCGAGGCATCCAGCCCGGGGCTCGTGCTGTCCGGGTACATCAATCGCTTCCCCTATCAGCGCATTCAGGTCCTCGGCGAAACAGAGGTCAGCTATCTCCAATCCCTCGACGCCGGGCAACGCGTCGCCAACCTCGAGCAGTTCTTCGGGTTTCCGTTGCCGTGCGCCTTTATCACCAAACAGCTTGACCCGCCAGCGCCCTTGCTGGAACTGGCCGCGCAGGCCGGCGTTGCCGTCCTGCGCTCGCGCCTGAAGACCGCCGAGTTCTATCGGTTGCTCAAGCCGTACCTCGCCGATCAATTTGCGCCAACCACCACGTTGCACGGATCGCTGGCCGATGTGTTCGGTGTGGGGGTGTTCTTCACCGGCAAGAGCGGGATCGGCAAGTCGGAGTGTGTGCTCGATCTGGTCGAACGCGGCCATCGCCTCGTTGCCGATGATCTGGTTTTCGTCTCGCGACGCGGGAATGACGTGCTGATCGGACGCGGACACGAGTTGCAGCGGCATTTCATGGAAATCCGCGGTGTCGGACTCCTCGATATCCCCGCCATCTTCGGCATTCACGCGGTGCGCCAGCAGAAGCGCATTGAAGTTATCGTGATTCTGGAGGAATGGGACGGCCAGACGCACGTCGATCGCACCGGCCTTGACGTGCAGACGACGAACATTCTCGGCGTCGAAGTGCCGCGCATTACCGTCAACCTGAATCCCGGCAAGAATATCACGGTGATTGCCGAGGTCATCGCGATGAACCACCTGTTGCGTTACTATCGGGGGTATGATTCGGCCACGGCGTTCAATGAACGGCTGATCGGCCGGATGCGACGCACGTCGGATGTACAACGGTACTTGCAGGAGGACGACGAGTAGTGAACGCCGGGAAAGGGCAGCCCACGCAGGCGATTCGGGCGCTCATCGCGGCCCATGGGACTCTGGCGGCGGGGCTTGCTTCGGCCGTTGAGCAGATCACCGGGCGCGGCGCGATCTTCCTGGCGATGTCAAACACCAGCCTCAGTCTGAGCGACATTCAGGAATCGTTGGTGCGCGCGCTTGACGAGACCGGTGCTCGGGTGATCTTCACGGACTTGCCCGCCGGCAGTTGTACCATGGCCGTACGCAAGTTGATGCGGACCCGACCCGATGTCGTCCTCGTCACTGGAGCCAATTTGCCGTTGTTGCTCGACTTCGCGATGCAGGATGACGCCGATCCTGCCGTTGCCGCGCGTGCCGCGCTGGACCGCGGTCGCGCGTCGATGGTGGCGCACGGCGCCTGATTCGTTCAAGATCTTTTTGCCACTCGCATGCCCATTGCGCTGTATCGTATCGATGATCGACTGATCCACGGCCAGGTCGTGGTGGGATGGGGCCAGCCGCTTGAGCTGCGATTCATCGTGCTCGTGGATGACGAAGTCGCCACCAGCGAGTGGGAACAGGAGCTCTACCGCATGGGGGTGCCACCGGAAATGCAGGTGCATTTTCTGACCGTGGAAGACGCCGCCACGGCCTTGCCCGCCATGCACGAGGACGCGCAACCCGGCATCGTCTTGGTGGGCGATATCGGCACCATGGCGCGCCTGGTGGCGAAAACCGGGAACCTCATTCACGCGGTCAACGTCGGTGGCGTGCATCATTCGCCGGGCCGAACCCCGCGCCTGCGGTATGTATTCCTGACGGCCGCAGAGGAGACCGGGCTGCGGGCGATCGAGCAACTCGGGGTCGAGGTGTCGGCACAGGATGTGCCGAGCGCGCGGCCCGTGTCGTTGGATGAGTTGCTGCGTAGCACCCTCGACGGGTGATGGAGGTGAGTGTGCTGTCCACGCTCGGTGATCCCGCGTCGTCGACGTTGGTGGAGCCGCTCTGGCATCTGCTGCCACTTTCGATGCTGGCAGGTGTCACGGGGCTCGACGTGGTCAGCTTTCCGCAGGTGATGATTTCGCGACCGCTGGTCGCGGCCACCGTGGCCGGGGCATTTCTCGGAGCGCCGGTGGCCGGTATGGTGTGCGGCGCAGCGCTTGAGTGTCTGGCGCTCGAGTCGCTACCCGTTGGCGCGTCGCGCTACCCCGAGTGGGGCAGCGCGTCGGTCGTCGCGGGAGCGATCGCCGCCCACGGTGTCGAGGGGGCGGCCTTGCCGCACCCCGGCGCATTTGCCGTGGCCGTCATCGTGGGAATCGTGACCGCGTGGATCGGTGGCCTGTCGATGGTCAAGCATCGCCAGCTTATCGCCGCCTTCGCTCGTCCCCGACTCGGACAGCTCGCGGCGGGCAATCGCAATACGGTCGTTGGACTACAGGTGTTCGGTATGACGGTCGACTTGGCTCGCGGCGCGATGATTGGTGCCCTGAGCTATCTGCCGGCGGCGTGGTTTACCAACTGGGCTGACGCCCGCTGGTCAACGCGTGAGGATGTCACCCGCGCGTATGTGGTGGTCGCCGTCGCCGCGGTGGCTGCTGCGGCCGTGTGGAAGGACTTCCATGCGATCAGCGGAACACGTCGATTGTTCCTGGCGTCGCTGGCCGTGGGCACACTGCTGGTGGTGCTTGGTGTCTGATCAACCGATGCCTACGGCCGGCACCGAGGCAACCCCGGCGCGCGGGACTCCGATGGGGGCGTCGGGCCTCGAGTCTGGCCCGTCGCTCGACAGCGCGACCCGGCTGTCCATGCTGCTCCGCACACTTGCCATTCAAGGCTCCTGGAACTACGAGATCCTCGTCGGGAACGGCATCGGGTTCTGCGTCGAGCCCGCGTTGCGACGCCTGCCCGGTGGCATCGACGGCGAGGCCTATCGGCACGCGCTGGCGCGGCAGTCGGTCTACTTCAACGCGCACCCGTATCTCGCTGCACTGGCGGTTGGTTCGCTGGCGCGCGCGGAAGTGGATCAGGTGGCTCCGCTTCGCATCGAGCGCTTCCGTACGGCGCTTTGTGGTCCGTTGGGCAGCGTCGGGGACCGTCTGGTCTGGGCCTCCTGGCTTCCGGCCTGCTCGCTAATCGGACTGCTGCTCTTTGGTCTCGGCTGGTCGGCCCTTGGGGTGGCGGCAGGATTCCTGCTGCTGTACAACATCGGACATCTGGGATTGCGCGATTGGGGACTGCGGGCCGGCTGGCGACACGGTTTGCGGGTGGCCTCGGCGCTTGGGCACCCGGTGCTGCAGCATGGACCGCGCTACATTGGACGGGCGGCGGCGGTGTGTGCCGGATTGGCGCTGCCGCTGGCGGTACATCGAGCGATTGGTGGGGGGGCGCCGGTCTCGCCGGTGCCGATCGGCGTCGCCGTGGCGACGCCGCTGGTCGCGGTACTGTTGGTCCGATTGCACGGACGCGCGGAGGGGTGGCGCGTAGTGCTGCTGTTGCTGGCGATCCTTGTCCTCTACTCGGTGGTCCGTTGATGGCTGAGCGCTCCGTCCAAATCGTCAACAAGCACGGCCTGCATGCGCGCCCGGCGGCCGAAATGGTCAAGGCCGCATCGCGTTTCCTGTGCGACATCACCATTTCGCGTGATGATCTCGAAGTCAACGGCAAGAGCATCATGGGGGTGATGATGTTGGCTGCGGAGTTCGGGGCCAGTATCACCTTGCGTGCGACCGGTCCGGACGCCGATGCGGCGCTTGATGCGCTCGCGGCGCTCGTCGCGTCGCGGTTCGGGGAGACGTAATGCAGTCGGTGCTCCGCGGCATTCCCGCCTCACCTGGAATCGTCGTTGGACCGGTCCACCTCTTGCGTTGGGAGGTGCCGGAAGTGCGCCAGCGCCTCATCACCGACGCCGACATTACATCCGAAATCGCCCGATTGCATGGCGCGTTCGAGAGCGCCCGTGAGCGGCTGCGTCACTTGCGCACACGGGCGGAGGCGCAGGCCGGACCGAAGGAAGCGGCCATCTTCGACGTGCAATTGTCAATCCTCGATGATCGTTCGCTTACCGAAAGCGTTGAGGCGCTCATCCGCCAGAATCTGGGCGCTGACAAGGCGTTCGATCTTATTCTCCTGGAGTGGCGGCAGCATTTCGCGCGCCATACGGCGCCCATGCTGCGGGAGCGCGTTGGTGACCTCACCGACGTGCACATCCGGGTGCTCACGATCCTGATGGGACTTCCGGACCATGATCCGGTCGACGTGCCACGCGGCAGCAATGCGATTCTCGTGACGCATGATCTCACGCCGTCGCTCACGATGCAGTTGGACCGGGACTGCATCGCGGCGATCGCCACCGATGCGGGCACTGCAACCGCCCACGTGGCCATCCTGGCGCGATCACTCGGGCTCCCGGCTGTCGTGGGCCTGCGCAACGCGCTCAAGTACCTCCAGGGTGGCGAAGTGGCCATTCTGAACGGTGCGGAAGGCACCCTCATGATTGCCCCCAGCGAACATGAGATTGCCGACGCGCGCCGGCAGGTCGTCGAGGAGGCCGGGCACGCCGATCAACTGCGCGAACTGGCGCACAGCGAACCGGTGACCCTCGATGCGGTGCGCATCGTGGTGCGGGCCAACGTCGACATTCCCGAGGAGTCCGAGTTGGCGTCGCAGAGCGGGGCCGACGGGGGTCGGGCTCATGCGGACGGAATTCCTCGTCGTGCAACGGGCCGAGATGCCGGACGAGGACGAGCAGTATCGCGCCTATCAACGGGTGGTGCAGGCCTTCGCGGGACGACCGGTCATCATTCGGACGTTCGATGTGGGCGGCGACAAACTGCCGGTCGGCGGGTTCCCATCCGAGCCGAATCCATTCCTCGGCTGGCGTGCCATCCGTATGTGCCTCGATGAGAGCGAGCTGTTCAAGGTGCAGTTGCGCGCCCTCATGCGGGCCGGTGTGCACGGCGATCTGCGCATCATGCTGCCGCTGGTGGTGACCGTCGACGAAGTCCGCGAAACACGGAAGTTGATCGAAGAGTGCGTCGAGGAACTGTCGGCCCGCCGCATTCCGTTCCGCGCCGACCTGCCGCTTGGGGTCATGGTGGAGACGCCGGCCGCAGCCATTGCCTGCGACACCTTGGTGCGCGATGTCGACTTCTTCAGCATCGGATCGAACGACCTGGTGCAATACACCTTGGCAGTCGACCGGGGCAATGCCAATCTCGCCCCACGCTTCACCCCGTTGCATCCGGCCGTGCTCCGACTGATGGCGCAGGTACAAAGCATCGGTTCGGCCAATGGCATCGATGTCTGCGTCTGCGGCGAGATGGCCTCGCAACCGCTGGCGGTCTTCGCCATGCTGGGACTCGGCATTCGGCAACTGAGTGTCGCGCCACGGGCGGTGGCCGGAGTCAAGCGGGTGATTCGCGGGATTCGCCTGGCAGCCGCGGTCGAGGCGGCGCAGGAGGCGCTGTCGTCGGGCACGGCGCGGGAAGTGGAGACGCTGTTGCGCCGCCGCCTGCGTGCGGAGCTCGACGTGCACAATGGCGCCAGCGGCGGGTTGCCCGCTCTCTTCTAGCGGACTAGCGTACGTGACCGGACGCGATCGGCGTCCTGCATGTTCCCCATCACCCCGAGTGCTGCGTGGCCGACCGTCATCTTTTCACCTCGGAGTCGGTGACCGAGGGACATCCGGACAAGATTGCTGATCAGATTTCCGATGCCGTCCTCGACGCCATTCTGACCGTTGATCCCGCGGCCCGCGTGGCCTGCGAGACGCTCGTCACGACCGGATTGGCGGTGATTGCGGGAGAGATCACCACCTCGGCCTACGTGCACCTGCCGGAGGTCGTACGGCAAACCATCCACGACATTGGCTATAACGACGCCAATTTCGGGTTCGATGCCAAGACCTGTGCAGTCATCAGCACCATCGACCGGCAGTCGCCGGACATCGCGCAGGGTGTCGACACCGGCGGCGCCGGCGATCAAGGCATGATGTTCGGCTATGCAACAGACGAAACGCCGGAACTCATGCCATTGCCCATTCAGCTCGCGCATGCACTGACGCATCGGTTGGCCGCGTTGCGCAAGGACGGCACGTTGCCGTGGCTGCGCCCGGATGGCAAGGCACAGGTGTCGGTGGTGTACGAGAACCATCGCCCGGTTGCCGTCGACACGGTGGTGGTTTCCACCCAGCATGACGAAAAGATCGCCAACACCAAGTTGCGTCAGGCGATTCTGCGCGATGTGATCGAGGCCACGATCCCCGAGGAATTCCGCAGCAAAAAGGTGAAGCACCATATCAATCCCACGGGCCGTTTCGTCATCGGCGGGCCGCAGGGCGATGCGGGGCTGACCGGTCGCAAGATCATCGTCGACACCTACGGCGGCATGGGCCGCCATGGCGGCGGCGCGTTCAGCGGCAAGGATCCCTCCAAGGTGGATCGCTCGGCCTGTTACGCCGCCCGGTGGGTCGCCAAGAACATCGTCGCGGCCAAGCTGGCGCGTCGCTGCGAAGTGCAGGTGGCCTACGCCATTGGCGTTGCCGAGCCGGTGTCAGTGTATGTGCAGACGTTTGGAACCGGCATGGTGCCCGACCGTGACATCGAAGCGGCCGTCCGCGAAGTATTCGACCTCACGCCACGCGGCATTGCCCGCGACCTCGACCTGCGCAAGCCGATCTATCGCGCCACGGCCGCCTATGGGCACTTCGGTCGGACACCATACACGGAGGGACGCGGCAAGTCGGCACGGACGTTCTTCACGTGGGAGCGCACCGATCGGGTGGCCGCACTCAAGCGTCACGTGCGGTAAGGCCTCGCGCCCGGAGAGAACGATGGTGGAAGTGGTCGTCGCTCGACTGGGACTGGACAGCGCGACGAATTCGTACGTCGTGATTCTGCGCGAGAAACACGGCGCGCGGATGTTGCCGATCTGGATTGGCAAGCCCGAGGCCGAGTCGATCGTGATGCAGATGAATCAGGTGAAGCGGGAACGGCCGCTGACGCACGATCTCTGCAAGGCGCTCATCCTGGCCCTGGGCGGCGTACTGCGTCGCGTGACCATCAGTCGCGTGGCGAAGAGCACCTACTTTGCCGAATTGCACATCCAATGCGAGAGCGGGATCGTGCAACTCGATGCGCGTCCCTCCGACAGCATCGCGATCGCGCTCCGCTTCGAGGCCCCGATCTTCGCGGACGCGTCGCTGCTCAATGCGCTCGAGTCGGACGACGAAGCCGCGGCCGGCACGGACGCGTTCTTTGTGGCGCCGCCGAATGACGAGATGACGACGGAGCAGCTCAAGGCGTATCTCGCAACGCTCAGACCGGAAGACTTCGGGAAGTTCTCACCGTGAATCGTCTGGGTGGTGCAGGGTGGTTCGGTGTGCTCGCATTGGCCGGTTCGGTGTCGCTGCAGGCGCAGGCGCCACGGCCCGCGACCGGTGCCCCCGTTCTCACGCCTGGCGCGGCGGCCTCACGCGAGGTGGCCGGGCGCGTGCGTCGCCCGGCCAGCGCGGGTGCCGATTCGACCGGCATGGGACCTGCCGCGAATACCTGGGTCACATTGCACCGCGTGGGGAAGGACAGCGCCGGACCCGTCGATTCCGTGCGCAGTGATGCGGCGGGACGGTATCGCCTCACGTGGCGTCCTTTCGGAGCCAGTGATGCGGTCTACTTTGCCGCAGTGAAATGGGGAGGCATCGCCTATTTCACCGCACCGCTGCGTTCCGCGGTGGCCGTCGCGGATGAAGCCGAGATCACGGTGTTCGATACCACGTCAAGGACGTTTCCCCTGTCCATCAAGGGCCGACATCTGATTGTCGGGGCCGTGGATACCAATAACACTCGCACGATTATCGAGGTCTTCGAACTCTCCAACGACAGTCTGCGAACGCTCGTGGCAACCGCGCGCAAACCGCCGTCGGCGACGTGGAGCGTGGCGGTGCCAAGTGTCGCGAGTGACGTGCGGGTGACGCAGGGCGAAGTGGCACCCGATGCGTTCGCGTACGATTCCGGACGCGTGTCGATCTTCGCGCCGATTGCGCCGGGACTCAAGCAGTTGGCGTTCTCGTATCACCTGCCCGCCGAAAGCTTCCCAATCAATGTCCGTGCCGACGATGGTGCGGTGGTGTTTGAGGTCCTGGTTGAAGAAGAGCAGGGCACCGTGCGGGGAGCGGGATTCACGGCCGTTGATCCGGTGACCATCGAGAATCGCCGGTTCCGTCGGTTTCTTGCGCAGGACGTCAAGCGCGGCGGCACCGTCACCCTGGAGTTGCCAGTCACGAAAACGCGGGGCAGGACGTCGTCTGTGGCCGCGCTCCTCGTCGCGCTTGGATTCGTGGTGCTGCTTGTCCTGTCGCGCGTCGTCCAGCGACGAACCACGCAGCAGGGCAACGGCGCCGTGACGCCAGCCGCATTGCGCGAGCGTGCACGCGCCTATGCGCAGTCGACGGCACCGCCGTTGCACGAGCGACTGGCGCAGGAGATTGCCGCGCTCGATGCCACGTTCGCGAAACTGCATTCGCCGTCCGACGCGGTGCGTCAGGCGTACGAGGCGCGTCGAACCGAGCTCAAGGCGGCGCTCGCTGACGCGCTTGCCAGCGTGGGCACGGCGCGGTAGCTTGGCCGTGTCGCGCATTCCGCGTGAAGCACAATTGCAGGTGAACATGGGATACGGAAGCCGGTGGAAATCCGGCGCGGCCCCGCCACTGTAACGGGCAGTCATCACGCTTCACTCGGAACGCCACTGGTCATGATGACCGGGAAGGCGAGTGACGCGGCCCCGAGCCAGGAGACGACCCACGTTCGTGACTCGGACGAAGACCCTCGTGGGGGGGCTCGCGCCACGTGGTGTCGTCAAGAATTGACGTGCATCGCGCGTGCTCGGGCGTCTTCTCGTGGAACAGGACGCCCCATGGTATTCCCCCGATCGGATGTCCGTGCTGCCGCGCGATGGATGGTGCTTGGCGCGATCGGTCTGTGGGCCTGCAGCCCATCGGACCGGCCGGCGACCATGCGTGCATCCGATACGACCCGGTCGGCGATCAGACAGGTGCTGGTGACGGCGGACACCGACGATTTTGGACGCGCGATTCCGCTGGATGTGTCCTCCGCCGAACGCGTCGTGTCGCTCAATCCCACCGCCACCGAAATCATCTTCGCCATCGGCGCCGAGTCACGGTTGGTCGGACGCAGTGCCTGGGATGAATTCCCACCGGCCGCGAAGGCCGTCCCCGCAGTCGGCAACGGCATTCGCCCCAATGTCGAAGCGGTATTGGGCCTGAAACCAACGCTGGTCATCCTCTACGCGACCGCCGACAATCGCTCGGCCGCGGACGCGTTCACTCGTGCCGGCGTTCGCACGATGGCGTTTCGAGTGGATCATATTGCCCAGTTCATGACGTTGACGCGACGACTCGGCGCGGCACTCGGCGCCGTTGATCGCGCGGCAACGGTGGTCGACTCGGTTACGCGGACGCTGGCCCGCGTCAGGGAAGTGACACGCGGCGCGTCGGTGCGCACCGTCGTGTGGCCGCTCTGGCAGCAACCGGTCATGGTGGTCGGTGGCGGCAGCTACCTCGATGAACTGCTCGAAATCGCTGGTGGCCGCAACGTGTTCCACGATCTTGCCCCACCGTCGCCAGTGGCGAGCCTGGAAGAAATTGCGCGCCGAAACCCCGATTGGATCATCACCTCCGTGAAGTCACGGAAAATCATGCGGAGCCAACCGCAATGGCGCGCCGTGCGTGCGGTACGCGACAACCAGTGGATTATCGACGACCCGGATGTGACCGGGCGACCGTCGGTGGTTCTGGGGATGGCCGCGACCGAACTGGCACACGCACTGCATCCGGAGTTGGGGACGCGGTTGCCGCCGCGACATCGCGCGGCGCCCCGGTGACCGGCCTGCGGTGGGTCGTCGGGCTGGGCGTGCTACTGGGTGTGTTGTTGTTTGTCGTCGCGGTGTCGGTGGGCGCGGTGTCAATCCTGCCCATGGACGTGTGGCGGGCGCTGCGAAGCGTCGGCGAGCCAACGCAGATTGCCATCGTGCGTGACCTGCGCGTCCCGCGTGCGCTGCTGGCCGCGTTGGTTGGCGCCGGGCTGTCCATGAGTGGCAGCGCGTTGCAGGGCACGTTGCGCAATGCACTGGCCGAACCGTATCTGCTCGGCGTATCCGGCGGCGCGGCCGTGGGCGCCGTCATCGCGACGGCATTGGGCGTGGCATCACCAACCGCCATCACGGTGTCCGCCTTCGCGGGCGCCGCAGCGGCCACGATGTTGGTCTCGCTGATTGCGCGAGTCGTCGGCGGCGGAACCGATTCACGATTGCTGTTGATGGCCGGTGTGGTCGTCGGCGCGTTTTCCAACGCGGCCATTCTGGTGGCACTGGCCGACGCGCCGCCGGAGCGCTTGCGTGGCGCGCTGTGGTGGATGATGGGGTCGGTCGCCGACGCCACCTGGAGTGGCGTGCTGCGCTTGTGCGTCATGGTTGTGGGGCTCGGGGCGTTGCTGGTGTGGTGGGCCAGAGATCTGGATGTGCTGGCCATGGGCGATGAGTCGGCTGCTGCGCTCGGCGTCGATGCCAATCGCGTGGCACGACGGATCTTCCTCGTCGCGTCGTGGCTCGCGGCGGCAACAGTCGCGGCGGCCGGACTGGTCGGATTCGTGGGTCTTGTGGTGCCCAATCTGGCGCGTGCCCTCGGCGCGCGGCGTCAGCGCGCGGTGATGCTGGTTGCCGCCGTCTACGGCGCAGCACTCATGATTGGCGCAGATCTGCTGGCGCGCACGGTGCGCGCGCCGGCCGACCTGCCTCTGGGGGCTGTGACCGCGCTCATCGGCGTGCCGTTCTTCCTGCTGCGCCTTCGGCGAATGGAACGATGAACGACACACCCGCGCTGACTTTCGATGATGTGGTGGTGCGATATCCCGGACGGACGATCCGAGCGCTGGATGGCGTGTCGTTGACGGCGCACACCGGTCGTCTCACCGCGGTGGTCGGACCGAATGGCAGTGGCAAGAGCACACTGGTGCGCGCCTTGTTGCGACTGGTACCGCTGGAACGGGGCGGTATTCGCGTGGACAGCGCGCCACTGGCGTCTGTACCACCGCGGCATTTGCCCGACAGGTGGCAGTCGTGCCGCAGCGCGAAGAGCCGGCGGTGCCCATGTACGTGAACGACTTCGTCGCGCTGGGACGTCATGCGCATCGCGCGGCGTTTGGTGCGCTCGGCGTACGGGATCGCCGCTGCATTGACGACGCCCTCGCGCGCGCCGGCATGGCAGACGCAGCGACACGTCGCACCGACCAGCTGTCAGGCGGTGAGTGGCAACGCGTACGCATTGCGCGGGCGTTGGCACAGGATGCACCAGTACTGGTATTGGACGAGCCGACCACGTTTCTCGACATCGCGCACGAGATGGCGGTGTTTGAATTGCTCGACACTCTCGCGCGGGAGGGGCGTGCCGTGCTGCTGGTGAGCCATCAACTCAATCTCGTGGCACGTTTCGCTTCGCATATTGTGGTGTTGCATCAGGGCACCGTGGCCGCCGCTGGAACCGCGAACGATGTCATGCGGGGGGAATTGCTGGAACGGGTATACGATTGGCCGCTGGTCATTACCCGGGATCCGGCCGTGGGCGCACCGTCTTTGCTCCCTCTCAGAAGTAGAGGGCCCCGGCGATAGTAGGGTTCACCCGTCTCCCCGTCTGCTGTCTCCCGTCTCCCGTCTCCCGTCTATTTCCTCCCCCCGTGCCCCTGCTCGTCACCGAAGCGATCGTCCTGCATGTTGCCGACTATCTCGAGTCGTCGCGGATCCTCCGCCTCGCGACGCGTGAGGCGGGCGTGCAGTCGGTGGTGGCGCGGGGGGCGCGCAATTCGCGCAAGCGCTTCGGGAGCGCGATCGATTTGTTCGCGCAGGGACAGGCGCAGCTGGACATCCGACCGGGGCGGGACCTGCATGCGCTGGTCAGTTTCGATGTCGCCCGTTCGCATCCCGGTCTCGCCGAACACTTGGCTCGATTCAGCGCTGCGTCGGCCTTCGCCGAAGTCGCCTTGCGGGTTGTCCACGAGGAAGCCGCGCCGCTGGTGTTCGAGGGGTTGGCCCACGCGTTCGCCGACATGGCCTCGCGGGACGGGGACGCGGCCACGGCCGTCGCCCTCGGCGCGCTCTGGCGGCTGGTGCGCGATACGGGTTTTTCCCCGTCGCTCGATCGGTGTGCCGAGTGCCACGCGGAAGTCAGTGTGAGTGAGGAGGCGATATTCAGCTATCAGGCCGGCGGGATCCTCTGTGGCCGATGCGCAGCTCGCACGCCAGGCGGGCGTCGGCTGCCCGCGGCGGCCAGACGGGTTGTCGTAGGATGGTTGAATGACGATTATGCCGAACTCAGCAGTATTGACGCAAAGGCCCATCAACGCCTACTTCGCGAGTTCATCGGGCATCACCTGACGGACGGACGGCCACTCCGCGCCTTTGCCAGTTGGGAGTCAGGCGGGCTGGCCGCTGACAGGCTCCATAGCGCTCCGTAAAGCTCTAAAAGACATATGGTTATGGTTCACGCGCATTGCCGGCTGGCGGCCCGGTCGGTTGCCTGCCGGCGCTTTCGTCAGTCTCCTGATTGGTGATGCGCGACACAGAGAACAGGCCCGGTCACTTGCTTGACTCCACGAATCGCGCTCCCTAGCTTCACAGATGTAGGTCCCTGATGGTCAACCATTCACCCTCAATTGGAGACTTCGACTAGCCACCTGATTCGTCAGTCGGAGAAGCAACATGAAACGTGTGGGGACAGCACTGGGTCTGGTGCTCGCTCTCGCCGCGTTCATGCCACGAGAGTCTCAGGCGCAGGACACTCGGGCGAAGAAGGCGGACGCAACACTCCGCCAGAACTACCCGAACCCGTTCAATCCTGAGACAAAAATTCCGTTCAGTGTGGGAGACCCGCCAAGCTGTACTGATAACGGCAAGCAGTATCGGGTAAGCCTCAAGGTGTACAACGTGTTGTCACAACTTGTCGCCGTGCCGGTATTGCAGGGTCAAGCACAGTCCTTGGACAACGTGACCATTTCCTGTGGCGAGTACACGGCCTACTGGGATGGAAAGGTGCTGAACACTGGACGAGAAGCTGCCTCGGGTGTGTACTACTATCGCCTTGAGGTCAACGGCGTATCACTGCCGTTAAAAAGGATGCTCGTGGCGAAGTAGCATCGCGGTAGACACCACGAACCCGTACGACAATTCATGATGGCGCGCCGGGTGAGCGGACCCGGCGCGCCATTTTGTATTTTTGGCCGTAGGGAGTGCCATACCAGCAGGCCCGTCATCGATCAGATGACGCATCCTGCAGTTCTGGCCGATTGCGTTCGGCATTCTTGTTGCCAGCTTCTTACGTATGATCAATCCCGATCGCCTGACCGTGAAGAGCGCTGAAGCGCTCAATGAAGCCGTCGCGCTGGCCCGCAAGGCCGGCAACCCCTCGGTATACGACCTCCATCTCCTCCTCGCCCTGTTGGCGCAGGACGAAGGGATTGTCGTGCCGATTCTCCAGAAGGTCGGCGTCAATGTCACCGCGCTGCGCGCGGCGGCCGATCTGGAAGCCGGGCGCTATGCGAAACAGAGCGATGCGCAACCGTCGTTCAGTCGCGAGATCACGTCCGTGGTCGATGCGGCCGAAAAGGAAGCCAAGCTCCTTGGCGACGAGTTCATCTCCACCGAACACATGCTGTTGTCGCTGGCTGATGTCAAAGGCATCGACAGCAGTCGCCTGCTGGCCACGGTGGGCGCGAATCGTCAGGCGTTGCTTGACGCCCTCAAGTTGGTGCGCGGCGCGCACAAGGTCACGGATCAGTCGCCCGAGCAACAGTATCAGGCGCTGCAGCGCTACACGCGCGACCTCACCGACGCCGCGCGACGGGGCAAGCTTGATCCGGTGATCGGGCGTGACGAAGAGATTCGCCGTGTCATTCAGGTGTTGTCACGCCGGACCAAGAACAATCCCGTGCTGATCGGTGAGCCCGGTGTCGGCAAGACCGCGATCGCCGAAGGGTTGGCGCAGCGCATCATCAGCGGCGATGTGCCCGAGGGCCTTCGCAACAAGCGGTTGGTGTCCCTCGACATGGGCGCGCTCATTGCGGGTGCCAAGTTTCGCGGCGAGTTCGAAGAGCGATTGAAGGCCGTGCTCAAGGAAATCACGGCCGCCGAAGGGCTGTACGTGGTGTTCATTGACGAACTGCACACCATTGTGGGCGCAAGCAAGGCCGAGGGGAGCATGGACGCGGGCAACATGCTCAAGCCCATGCTGGCGCGCGGCGAACTGCGCGTCGTTGGCGCCACCACGCTGGATGAGTATCGCCTGCACGTCGAGAAGGACGCGGCGCTCGAGCGCCGCTTCCAGCCGGTGTTCGTCGGCGAGCCCAGCGTGGAAAGCACGATTGCCATCTTGCGTGGACTCAAGGAACGCTATGAATCGCATCATGGCGTGCGCATCACCGACGGCGCGGTCGTGGCCGCGGCCACGTTGTCCAATCGGTACATCGGCGATCGCTTCCTGCCCGACAAGGCGATCGACCTCATCGACGAAGCCGCCTCCCGATTGCGCATCGAGATCGACTCCGTGCCGCAGGTGATCGATGAAGTGGAGCGCCGTATCGTGCAGCTCGAAATCGAGCGGCAGGCACTGCGCAAGGAAACCGATCCCGCGTCGATTGAGCGGCGAGCGACACTCGAGCGCGAGCTCGCCGATGCGAAGGAACATGCCGCGGGGATGCGCGCGCAATGGCAGCGCGAGAAGGACACCCTCGGCGCCGTTGGTCGCATCAAGCAGGAAATTGAGCAGACGAAATTCGAGGCGGAGAAAGTCACGCGCGCCGGAGACCTCAACAAGGCCGCTGAAATTACCTACGGGCGCATTCCGCAGTTGGAGCGCCAGATGAAGGAGGCGGAAGCGCAGTTGGGGAGTCAGGGCGGTCGTCCGCAATTCCTGAAGGAAGAAGTGGGCGCCGACGACGTGGCGGAAATTGTCGCCCGATGGACGGGCATTCCCGTGACCCGGATGCTCGAGTCGGAACGCGAACGCCTCACCAAGCTGGAGGAGGTGCTGGCCACGCGAGTGATCGGGCAGGGCGAAGCGGTGCGCGCCGTGGCCAACGCGGTGCGCCGCTCCCGTGCCGGACTGCAGGATCCCAACCGACCCATCGGGTCCTTCATTTTTCTCGGGCCGACGGGTGTCGGCAAGACGGAAACCGCTCGCGCATTGGCCGAGTATCTCTTTGATGACGAACACGCCATGGTGCGCATCGACATGTCCGAGTACATGGAGAAGCACGCCGTCGCGCGACTCATTGGGGCGCCGCCAGGGTACGTGGGGTACGAGGAAGGGGGGCAGCTGACCGAAGCCGTGCGCCGTCGTCCGTACTCGGTGATCCTGTTCGATGAAATCGAGAAGGCGCATCCCGATGTCTTCAACATCCTCTTGCAGTTGCTGGATGATGGACGGCTGACCGACTCGCAGGGTCGCACCGTCGACTTCCGCAACGCCGTGGTCATCATGACATCGAACGTGGGCAGTCAGTTGATTCTCGAGCGCGCGCAGACACACGAGCCATGGCCACAGGTCGAGCAGGACGTGCTGGCGGCCATGCGTGGGGTATTCAAGCCGGAGTTCCTCAATCGCATCGACGATATTGTCGTGTTTCATCCGCTTGGTCGGAGCGACATCGATCACATCGTCGATTTGCAGTTGGCGCATTTGCGCAAGTTGCTGACCGATCGCAAGCTCACCATCGTGCTCACCGATGCGGCGCGTCGTCAGTTGGCCGATGCGGGATACGATCCGGTGTTTGGCGCCCGGCCGCTCAAGCGCGCGGTGCAGCGCATGCTGCAGAATCCGTTGGCGCTGGCCGTGCTCGAGGGAACGTTCAAGGAAAACGACATCATTGTGGCCGAAGCGGGCGAAGGCGATGCGTTGACGTTTCGCCATGGCGATGGCAGCGAGATCGACGCCGCGAACCCGTCGGCTACGGTGTCGACGGTCGCGATCGCGACGTGACGGGGACGCACGCGCCACTGTTGGCCGGTGAGATGGACGCCATGCGCGCCGCCCTCGAGGAAGCACGGGCGGCGGGACTGGCCGGGGAGGTTCCCGTGGGGGCCGTGGTGGTGCAGGACGGCGAGATCGTGGCGCGGGCGCAGAATCGCATGCGCCGCGACACGGACGCGACCGCGCACGCGGAAATGCTGGCCATTCGTGGCGCCATGCGTTTGCTGGGGGAAGACCGCTTGGCCGGCTGTACCCTGGTGGTTACGCTGGAGCCGTGCGCCATGTGCGCGGGCGGTATCGTGCTCGCGCGGGTGGGGCGTCTGGTATTGGGGGCGTGGGACGACAAGGCCGGCATGTGCGGGTCTGTGGGCGATCTGGTGCGTCATCCGAAGCTGAATCACCGTCCGGAGGTAGTTGGCGGTGTGCTGGAGGCGGAGTCTGGCGCCCTGTTGCGCGACTTCTTTGCCATGCGTCGTTGACACCGGGACGCTTCGTTTTATTAATACGAGCTGTACCGGAACACATTGGTGGTGCTGGAAGGCGTGGCACCAGTGTCCCGTCCCAAGGATAGGTGGCCGAGTGGTTGAAGGCACCGGTCTCGAAAACCGGCGTGCCCGCAAGGGTACCGTGAGTTCGAATCTCACCCTGTCCGTGCTTGACGCAGGACCGCTTCCCCGGATGGGTGGCCGAGTGGTTTAAGGCGCACGCCTGGAAAGCGTGTGGGGTCGCAAGGCTCTCGCGAGTTCGAATCTCGCCTCATCCGCTAACCCCGTAACGACTTAGCCGTCGTTGCGGGGTTTGTGCTTCCGCAGGCGGCCGCCCCCCCTGCCTTTCGTTGGCCGCAGAAGAGTATTGGTAATGTGCATAGAAAGGCCATGTGCGAAGTGGGAGCAGCGGGGTAAACGCCACTTGCCAACGTCACCAGCTGTGGCAAACTTGTTCACCTGCCGCGAGTTCCCGAATAGCCCCCGAAAACGACCATCGGTGCATTCGATTCGCAACCGGAGACTCCCCCAATGACCGCGCAAACCGTTGCTGACTATTTCCTGACGCTCGGTGACCCCGAAGCGGGTGATGGCATCAGCAACATGAAAATCCAGAAGCTGCTGGACTACGCCCAAGGCGTGCACCTTGCCATGGCCAACAAGCCGCTCTTCGACGACCCGATTGAAGCGTGGCGTTTTGGGCCCGTCGTGCCTGACGTGTACCATCGTTTCAAGACACATGGTTTTGAGAGTATCCCCGTGCCTCGCGATTTTGACGTCAGCGCGCTCAGCGCCGATCAGCGCTCCATTCTTGGTGATGTGAATGAAGCGTACGGGCAGTTCTCTGCGTGGAAGCTTCGCGATATGACTCACGACGAAGCGCCGTGGCGTGATGCCGACTCCCGCGGTCCAAACAGCGTCATCACGCACGAGGCGCTGCGTGCATTTTTCCTGACTCGGCTCGTTTAGTCCAGCCACGTGGCCGACCATCGAATTCGGAAGCCAAAGGCCTCTGGAGGTGGCCGGATAGCGCCGCCCGCCGATCCTGCGTCGACTCAGGGCGAGTCGCCCGTGTTTTGTCTTCGTTTCTTGTGCAAGGGATATGGTACTCGAGATTGCGAGGCCGGTGCGTCTCAACAATTTGTTGAGCGCCTGAGCAACATGTGCGCCCTCACGTGGCAGTCAATCCATGACACGGATCACCGGAATGGGATGGGGATGGAAAGCATCCCCAAAGATCAGATTGGCGGGCTGACAACGCCTCGCGTTACCGAGGATGTGAGGAAGCTGCACGTCTTTCGATTCGGCACCGCGAAGGGGCGCATCATTGGGCTGCGGCTCAATCGTGTTTTCGAGGTTTACATGATCGACGCGGAAGGCAGGGCATATTCGCACGAGTAGATTGTGCTGACACCGATTCACCGGCGAACAATTCCGTCGTCCGATATTTCTCCGACGTGATAGAGGCTTGCCAAAAATGGACACCAACGTCGCCCAGGTATTCTCATTTGGCGAGCACCTGCACGAGGAGTTGGAGGCGCGAAGCCCAGACGACGGAGGCGTTCGCCGAGATGATCGATCGGACGTCAGCGGAGGCAAGCGGACTGCTCGACGGGAAGGTGCCCATGACTGGTCCGATGGCTGCGACGATCGACCATGTGCTCGGGACGAGCACACAACTCTGGCTCGATCTCGAGATAGCGTATCGGCGCTCACTGGCTGAGCCCAGTCGCTAGTCGGAGTGAGCGTCGGCCGTCGGTCGCAAACGTCTGCAGAATACGCTGGTGAACCGGCTCGAGCTCAAGTGATTATCGCGCAAAACTCGCCTTCGGAGAATCGCAGCAATGGATATTCGTCCTGGAACCAGGCTCGATGGCCCCGGCGGCCAGTCCATCACCGTCGGCCCACTGCTCGGCCAAGGCGGCTTCGGTCAGGTGTTCGCAGGCGAAATGGCAGACGGAACCCCGGTCGCCATCAAAACGATGCTCACCGGCGCACTCTCGTCAGGTGAGTTGGAGGCACTGCAGAACGAGGGGCGTCTAGCCGTCGGCATCGATCATCCACACGTCGTCCGCGTACTGCACTTTGATGACGGGCTCGGCGGAGCCGGGTTTCCACCATTTCTCGTGATGGAGCGGGTCAATGGGGAAACACTTGCAGACGTGATCGAGCGTCGCCGTTTAGCAGGTGATCGCTTCTCCGAAACTGAGCTTCGCGACCTGTTCGCCGCAATCGCGGACGGGATGGAAGCAGTGAATGCACGGCTTGTTCATCGAGATCTCGCCAAGCAATGTGCTCCTTGATGGTGGGGCCGCCGTGCCAAAGATCGCAGATTTTGGACTCGCGAAGTTGGCTACCGCGGCGACGCGAACCGAAACGTTTAAGGGGTGGGGAACGCCGGCGTACATGGCGCCCGAAGCCTGGGACGGTGCAGCAAATACAACCGCTATGGACCTTTATTCGGGCGGCGTCCTGTTCTTCGAATTGGCAACATTCCAATATCCCGTCCAACCGCGTCTCGGCGATCCGCCAACGATCGCCTGGCGCAACGCGCATCTCCTCGTCGCACCTACGAACGCGCGAACACTTCGCGCGGATCTCTCAATCGAGTTGTGGCAGCTTATCACGAGGCTTCTGCAGAAGGACCCGAAAAAGCGTCCCGCAACTTGGGCTGAAGTAAAGACCTCGCTTGCGCGCAGCCTTCCCGTGAGCGCGCCAGATGTCTCATCGCTCGTGCGTCGCGCCACGGAGCGCACTGTCGCGTCGGATCTCGCTGCGGCTGCCGCGCGTGCGTCGCAAGAGCAGGCGCTCGAGCGCCGACAGTTGCTCACGAACGCGTGCGAGGAACCGATCGCAATTCTTCAAGAGCTCGTGGCGACCTTCAATGCCGCTTCGGATCTTGGGGCGTTAGAGATCTCACGGGAGCGAGATGACGTCGTAACTGTGAGGAAGCAGCCAGGCTCACTTCCGACTCCTTCACTGGTCGTGCGTTTTCGGCAGATCGAAGACCTTGAAGTGCGCGCGGACGGTATTTACCGCGTGATCGGCGCCGCAGCGATCGAACCTGAGCCAAAACCGGCGCAACAATCAGACTACTTCGATAATGAGTCGCTGGGCGGCTTCAACTTGCTGTATCGGGTCCGTCGCGCGGACGATCGGTTTGGCGAATGGTACCAGCTGCGATTTGAGATGAGTCCGATGGGACGCGAACGGCGATATCCGCACTGGTGGGCGCACGGACTGGACAAGCTGCCGCGCGAACTGAGGCTGCTAAGTGCCGTGCACGTGTACCAAAACCAGCGTCGTCCGCTGGATCACGATTGGTTCCGTGACCTACTTGCGCATTTAGTATGAACGAACGGCAGCGAGAGGACACCGCCAACATGCCTGAAGAGCTTCACCGCTACGGTTGGATGCTCCACAAGGACGACGATACGTTCGACATGAAGGTGTTCAGTCAGCCGGTGACGTCGGAGATGCTGCGCGAATTTGAGGAGCTGGTAGCTGTGATCTGTACCTTACAGCCGCTCGCCACCGCGTTCGCGATTTGCGATCGGGAGTATGCGGCGCTGGCATCACTGGCCGAGTCGCAAGAAGCGCGTCTTAACGCCATAGGCACAGCTCGCGTTCCGCTCAAGACCGTCTTTGACCTCATAGTGGAGACGTCAGCATCGGTGACAGCATTCCTAGGCGGAGCGAGTGCGTTCCTTGGCCAAATGGAATACGCCCTCGCGACGCACTGGGGCAAGACATCCGAGAAGTATGCTGTATGGAATCGCAAACGACAGCAGCGGCATGCCGCCTCACTCGGTTATCGGGTGATGTACAAGCTGCGCAACTATTCGCAGCATCACGCGATGCCGCTGTCGACCCTGAGCGTGACCGGCATCCGGGCAACGTCCGACGCAGCGATGACCTTCACCTGCCGCCCAACGCTAGAACGCGACGTGCTAGTCGCGAGTTCGTTCAACTGGGGTCCGCAGAGAGCGGAGCTTGCCGCGTTTCCGCCCGCGTTCGATATCGTGCCACTGCTGACGGAATATTTCGAGTGCCTTCAAGCCATCATGCTCGACGCCGTACAGGTGTTCGACCAAGAGCTGAGGAGTTGCCACGACTATCTCGAAGTGGTGCGCGCAAGCTGAACGCGCCGGCCGGCTCGCAGATCATGATGTTCAAGGAGACGACCCGCAGCCCGATGTGCCAACTGGATCTGTCATCGTAGTGCCGGAAGAGCAATTCCTGTGGTTGCTGAGCACTCTCGCGCGCGCAATACCGACTGCCTCCGCGTAGCTCCGGCCGATTCCGACCCTCAACGCGTCGCCCACTCTTGATACAGGTATTTTTGGAATCCGACGAAAGCGCTCCGGACCTCTTCCGCCCGCCCGAGATCGGCCAAAGCGTCTGAAATCGAATTGTGGTATTTGAGGTTGAGCAGCGGTGTGAGCTTTCCCTGATCAAGCTCCTCGACTCCGACGCGGACGTAGTGCGACAACACGAAGTCGAGAAACGCACGCTGCCTTCCGCTGAACTCCGTGGCGATGACCGACTGCGCCATCGACGCCCGTTTCTCCCGTGTCACGGTCGGCAACGCGTACGCGACATGCGCCAGCACATCGAACAAGTCGCTCTTCTCCGCGTCGATGATCTTCTGCATCTCCGCCAGCTGCTCGCCGCCGAACCCTTTCTCAGCCAACCCTTCCAGCAGCTTCTTGCGCGTATCCGGCACGCTCCAGATCGCCCGCAGCTCCGCCTCGTTCCTGAAAAACGACGGAAGCTTGCCGAACAGCAGCACCATGAACTGCTGCGATGACATCGGCGTTCCATCAGGATGCCAGAAGCTCGTCATCATCATGTGCTCGATCGTGCGCTCCTTCCCGTCGGCGAGCTTCACCTTGATCCGCGCCGGCCGATCCGGCTTGTCATACACCTTCTTTTCGGGCTTCTTGTCCGGACCGTCCGGCGATGGATAGACCGTGTCAGTCGGCGCGTCGGGGGAAGGGGCTCGCCATCCCACTCGGCGTCGCTGAAATGGTGATGCGCCTTCACGAAGTCGTAGATCGTGAAGTACTCCTTTGCCGTCAAACAGGCGCGTGCCGCGTCCGATGATCTGCTTGAACTCGATCATCGAGTTGACCGGCCGCATCAGCACGATGTTGCGGATGTTGCGCGCGTCCACGCCGGTTGAAAGCTTCTGCGACGTGGTCAGGATGGTCGGGATCGACTTCTCATTGTCCTGAAAGTCGCGCAGGTGCTGCTCGCCGAGTTCGCCGTCGTTGGATGTAACGCGCTGGCAGTAGTTGGGGTCCGAGCTCGTCTTCATCTGGTTGATGAGATCGCGCACGGCCAGGGCGTGATCCTGCGTGGCACAGAACACCAGCGTCTTGTCTTGCTGGTTGATCTGGTCCATGAAGATCTTGACGCGATGCGCTTCGCGCTCCCTGATCTCGATGATCTTGTTGAACTCGGCCTCAGTGTACCGCTTCCCGGACTCGATCTCGCCTTCAACCAGCATGTCGTCAGACGTGAAAACATACTCATCGAGCGTGGTCGAGATCTGCTTCACCTTGAACGGCGTGAGGAAGCCGTCGTTGATGCCTTCCTTCAGGGAATAGACGTAGACCGGATCGCCGAAGTACGCGTATGTGTCCACGTTGTCGTTACGCTTTGGCGTCGCGGTGAGGCTGAGTTGGACCGCCGGAGCGAAGTAGTCGAGAATCGCGCGCCAATTGCTTTCGTCGTTCGCACCACCACGATGACACTCGTCGATGACGATGAAGTCGAAGAAGTCGAGAGAATATTCGCCAAAGTAAAAAGACGGTATGTCACCTTTAGGCGCGCCGCTCATGAAGGTCTGGAAGATCGTGAAGAACAGACTGCCGTTCTTGGGAACCCTCCCCTTCTTGGCGATGTCTTTCGGATCGATGCGGACCAGCGCGTCTTCGGGAAACGCCGAGAACGCGTTGTAGGCTTGATTGGCGAGGATGTTGCGGTCGGCCAGAAACAGAATGCGGGGGCGGCGCTGGGGTTCGCGGCTCAGGTTCCAGCGACTGTGGTAGAGCTTCCACGCGATCTGGAACGCGATGAACGTCTTGCCCGTACCGGTGGCGAGCGTCAACAGGATGCGTTGCCGCCTATCGCGATCGCCTCCATCACGCGTTCAACGGCGATGTCCTGGTAGTAGCGACTCGGATGCGAGCCGCCCTTGTCTTCGAACGGCACCGCGGCGAAACGCTCGCGCCAGGCGTTGCCTGGCTGAGAATGCGCGTGCCCAGAGTTCATCTGGTGTCGGGTAGCGAGCGATCTCGCCTTCCTTGCCAGACTTTATGTCAACGCCGTAGATGCCGCGCCCATTGGTCGCGTAGGCAAATCGGAGGGCCAGCTTTGTCGCGTAGTCCTTGGCTTGTGCAACTCCCTCGGTCAGCGGCCGGTCAATCGACTTGGCTTCAACCACGGCCAGCTTGTGACTACGATAGACCAGTACATAGTCGGCCATGTGCGCCTTCGCCCGACGACCGAAGCCTTCGATTCGGCCGGGAGTGATAGGATACTCACGCTGAATCTTGCTGCCCTCTACAACGCCCCAGCCAGCGGACGTCAGCGCGGGATCGATGCGCTCTGCTCTTGTCTCAGCTTCGTTCATTGTCAGTTCAGAGTTGGCCAGCAAACGCCTGATGTAGCAGCGATCTCTTCAAGGCGTCGAGCGCCTGTAGCTTCCGCTCATAGAGGTTGGCGAGGCGTTTGATATCGGCGGCTAGCTCGTCGAGCTTGGCAACTAGCGAGGTTTGGTCAGACGGCGACTCGGGAAACGGAATCACAAGGTCGCCAAGTTTGGTTGCGTTGAAACCGCCTTGGGCACTACCTGAGACGCCTGCGCGAATAGCGTCCCAATACGAACGGGTCTGAAAGAACATGTTCACGAACTTCGGCTGAACCGCCTTGTCACGCAGTTGCACTCGAATCAAGTACGACGCAAAAACGGCCTCGGGCGGATTGGTGACGAGGTGGCTCTTGCCCGTGGTCGCCCCTGTTCGCGCGAAGACGATATCCCCGTCCGCGAGTCTGTATTTCGGAAGATCAGTCTTATCTATCGAGCAGTAGGGAACGGTATCCCAATCCACTCCACTTGGTTGAAGGTCCGTGATTCGCAAAAATTGCGGCCCAACGATCTGAGCGGACGCCGAATCGGTATAGCCGTACTTGATTCGAGACAATTCACCCAACCTCTTCTCCGCCCAACCCGGCCCGCGCTGGGTGAAGACGGATTGGAGGTGGTTTTGGTAGAGTTCGCGCACGTTGCAGAGATTCTGCTCGGCGTTGACCTTCGCGGCGGCGATACCCTCGAACGCTTCGTCGAGGATGCTGACGATGCGCCTCTGTTCGGCGAGCGGAGGAACGGGCAGTTCAAACTGCGCGAGGGCCTCGCCGGTAAAGTGCTGAATTCCCGCGCCGTTGAAGTGCTGCTTCAGCGTACCGTCGAGGTCACGGCTCAGTAAGTAATAGAGAAACCACTTGTTTCGATCGGGTTCGGAAAAGCGCACACGGTGCAGCGCCTTCTGGAAATAGATGGGTTTATCCTGATCCCAGATGGCAGCACGCCCGGGATAGCCGCCTTCGCAGACGACGACATCACCCTTTGAAACCGTGTACTTGGCCAGTTCCTCGGGTAGGAATCGCATCTCTGAGACGTCGGAAAGATCGAAGTCAAACCATCGAACATTCTGGTTGCGAAGATACGGCTTCAAGTCGCCTTTGTTCTTCGACCTATCGAGCATCTTGCCAAGCGAGTGTTTCGCGATCTCGCTGACCTTCTTTCGTGGCCAAGCGCCGCTCACAGCAACGCCCTGATACTCGCCAACACGTCCGCGCTCTCCGCATCCAACGCGGCGATTGCATCCATGATGTCTACTGGACGGCGGTGAGCGACTACCTCGCCGCCGTTGGGGTTCTTCACCGAGAGATCGAACGTCGACTGGTTTACGTCCTTCGCGGCGACCGTCCACGACTTCGGCGAGTCGCCTCGTGCCCCCTGCAACGCCACGAACTCCGCAAGATCCGCATCATTGAGCGGATTCGTCTTGCCCATGTTGCGGCCGGGCTCAAGCTGGTAGTACCAGATCTTTCTCGTCGGGGTCCCCTTCTCGAAAAACAGCACCACCGTCTTGACACCGGCGCCGATAAACGTCCCACTCGGGCAGTCAAGTATGGTGTGCAGGTTGCAACTCTCCAACAAATTCTTTCGCAGGCTCACCGACGCGTTGTCGGTGTTGGACAGGAAGGTGTTCTTGATGACCACCGCGCCGCGGCCACCAGCCTTGATCAGCTTGATGAAGTGCTGCAGAAACAAATACGCGGTCTCCCCAGTGCGAATCGGAAAGTTCTGCTGCACCTCTGGCCGCTCCTTCCCTCCAAACGGTGGATTGGCCAGCACGATGTCGTAGCGGTCCTTCTCCTGCACGTCGGCCAGATTCTCCGTCAGCGTGTTGGTGTGCAGGATGTTCGGCGCTTCGATGCCATGCAGGATCATGTTCATGATCGCGATGACATAGGCGAGCGACTTCTTTTCCTTGCCGTAGAACGTGCGCTCCTGAAGCGTCCGGTCCTGCGCCGTGGTGCGCTTGGGATGCGTCTTCTTGAGATAGTCGTACGCTTCGCATAGGAATCCCGCCGACCCGCACGCGCCGTCGTAGATGCGCTCGCCGATTTCCGGCTTCACCACCTGCACCATGGCGCGAATGAGCGGGCGCGGCGTGTAGTACTCGCCGCCATTGCGCCCCGCGTTGCCCATGTTCTTGATCTTCGCTTCGTACAGGTGCGAGAGCTCGTGCTTCTCGGCCTGGGAGCGAAATCGCAGTTCATCGATGTGATCGATGATTTCGCGCAGGTTGTAGCCGCTCTGGATCTTGTTCTTGATCTCACCAAAAATCTCGCCGATCTTGTACTCGATCGTGTTCGGCCCGCTGGCGCGCTCCTTAAACGCGTGCAAGTAGGGGATGAGCTTCTTGTCCACGAAGTCGCGAAGATCATCGCCGGTCTGCGCCTTGTTGTGGTCGAGCTTCCCGTCTTTGGTCTTGGGCGCAGCCCAGATCTCCCACCGGTATGCTTTCTCCAGGATGAAGCCGTACTTCTTCCCATCCAGCGTGGCGGCCTCGGCGTGGTCCTGCTCCAAGCCATCGAGATACTTGAGGAACAACAACCACGACGTCTGCTCGGTGTAGTCCAGCTCGGTCGTACAGCCGGCTTCCTTACGGAGGACGTCGTCGATGTTCCTGAAGGCCTGCTCAAACATTGGGCGACAATCCTTTTGGGGGTGCAGATTCGGTGACGGGTCGGGCACTGGCGGGTTGTCCAAGGTACTCCCAGGGTCCGACCAATGATCTCACTCCTGCCTCCCGCTGGATAGATGCCACCACTGATGCGCTCGATGCGACTATGAGCAACGATGCCACGTTTCAAACGGTGCTGACCTTCCAGGTGGCCCAGTCGCTCGGATCGACATTGGTTTTGCTGCTGAACCAGCGGCGTGGCCCTACGCCGCTTTTGACCTTCAGGCCTCGATAGATGGATACTCTGCTCCAGACGCGTGGGTGACGCCAATAGAACAGGCCATCGGCGTCGCCCTGGTCGCAGAATTGGCAACCCTCCGTATCGGGTTGGATCCCGGAGACGCGATGGGTCTGGACGGGACCACTTTCCAGTTGACACTCGAAGGCGGCTTTAATCAGCACACTATGCAGTGGTGGGGCCGCATCCCGCCCAGTGGGCCGCGCTGGCTCCCGTAATGCGCCGCCTCATGGACCTGGCCGGACCCCGAGCCACGACCTTTCAGGTTGAATAGCCGGCCAAGTCAAGGGTCGGGACAGGCCGTCCGTGACGGGGCTCACTCGTTGCCATCACGGCCGTTTCCGCACATCTTCCCGATGCGCTCCCATCGGCCCTTCATCCGGACCGACGGCGGCGCCTCACCTGACAGACGGAGGAGTGTGATGCAGGATTTCCAGCGCCCAGCGACGCGAGTACGCCGCATCCTGGCACCGGCCTTGGCCATCGCCGCGCTAGCACTGACCGCGCAGGCCGCCGCGGCGTTCGCGTCGGGCAGCAACCAGCCTAAGCCGCAGTTGAACGTGGAAGCCGAGCGCACGCCGCAGGGCGCCAAGCTCACTTTCAAGGGCAAGAACTGGGCTCCCAACGCCCGCGTGAAGATCACCGGGACACGGGCACCCGGATCAAACAACGCCCAGGACTTCGGGATGTTCAGCGTCGACAGCGCCGGAAGTCTCAGCGGCCGCAAGATTGCCGCCTGCAGTACGCCCCGCGCGGAAGATGGGCAGAATGAATCGGTGACCTTCACCGCCACGGACTCCGCGACGGCCGTCAAGGCGACGGCGCGAGTGGAAGGTGGTGCCTGGGTCTGCATGTAAGCGTCATTCGGGCATGCTTGTCGTTTTCGTAGCCCCGTTGTTCTCGCCGGCCGCCTCACAGATGATCGAGGCGGCCGCGTCGTTGTCTGGCGTCCGCACGGTGGTGATCTCTCAGGAGCCGTTGGACCGGCTGGCCTCGCACATCGCGCAGCGACTGCACGGACACTGGCGCATCGACAACGTGCTGGATGTCGCACAGCTCGAGTTTGCCGTGCAAGCGCTTTCCCGTCTGCACGGGCCGGTTGACCGCTGTTTCGGGCCGCTCGAACAGCTGCAGGTGCCGTTGGCCATCGTGCGCGAGCGACTGGGTGTTCAAGGGCTTTCCAGCAACGCCGCTGGCAATTTTCGCGACAAGGCCCGCATGAAGGACGCCCTGCGCGCGGCGGGGGTTCCGGTGGCCCGGCATTGCCTGGTCGGTACGCGGGCCGACGCCGACGCGTTCGTGCGCGAAGTCGGGTTCCCGATTGTCGTGAAGCCGCCGGCTGGTGCCGGCGCCCTCGCCACGCATCGGTTTGATGACATGGCGGCACTGAACACCTTTCTCACCGCTCATCCGCCGTCGTCGCGGGATCCCATGCTGGCCGAAGAGTTCCTGCGCGGCACCGAGCATTCGCTCGAAACGGTATCCATCAACGGCGTGCCCGTCTGGCACTCGCTCACGCACTATCAGCCAACGCCGCTCACGGTGCTTGAGAATGCGTGGATCCAGTGGTGTGTGCTCTTGCCGCGCGAGATCGATGTCCCGGCCTATGACGACATCCGGGCGGTTGGCGCGCGCGCGCTGACCGCGCTCGGCATGGGTACGGGTGTGTCGCACTGCGAGTGGTTTCGCCGCCCGGATGGCAGTGTCGCCATCAGCGAGATTGCCGCGCGCCCGCCTGGGGCGCATATCACATCGATGATGTCACGCGCCAACGACGTGGATTTCATCGAGGCCTGGATTCGCCTGATGGTGTACGGGACGTTTGATGTGCCGCAGCGGAAGTATGCCGTCGGCACGGTGTATCTCCGGGGGCAGGGCACCGGCCGCGTGGTCGATATCCAGGGGCTCGACGTGGTGCAGCGCGAATTCGGATCGCTCATCTGTGACGTGCGACTGCCCGAACACGGGCAGTCACCCACCGGCAGCTATGAAGGCGAAGGCTACATTATCGTCAGACACCCTGAGACTCGCGTCGTGGAGCACGCGCTGCGTCGCGTGGCCGCCACCGTCCGCGTTCAACTCGCTTAACCAGAATCGAGCCATGTCGCAAACCGTTCTCATGCTGACCCCCGGATATCCGGGCGAGATGCCGCTGTTCACCCGCGGCCTCTCGATGCAAGGTGCCTCCGTACTGGGCGTGGCGAATGGCCCGGCGCACGAACTGCCCGACATGGCGAGGCGTCACCTGTCAGGGTACCTCCAGGTCACCGACCTGTTCACGAATCCGGCGTCGGCCATCGAGACGATTCGCCGCTGGCTGGCCGGACAAGAAATCGATCGCGTGTGCTGCCTGTGGGAGCCAAATATTGAACTGGCGGCGCAGATCCGCGAGGCGCTTGGCGTGCCGGGGCAGTCGTACGAACAGGCGCAGCGTTTCCGCAACAAGGACCTCATGAAGCAGGCGTTGCTGGCTGGCGGCGTGCGGGTGCCGCGCGCCGAAACGGCTACCACCGCGAAGGACGTGTGGGCGGCAGCGGAGATCATCGGCTATCCGCTGATCATCAAGCCCATTGCCGGTGCCGGGTCGATGGACACGTTTCGCTGCGATGACGTGGCGGCGCTCACGAGTGCGCTGGCACAGCTGGGACATATCGCGGAAGTCAGTGTGGAGGAATTCGTGGACGGCGAGGAGTTCACGTTCGACACCATCTGCGCGCGCGGTCGCATGAAATACTTCCACATTGGCTATTATCGCCCGCGTCCGCTGATCGCGCGCACCAATGAGTGGATCAGCCCGCAGACGCTGAGCTATCGGCACGTCGACGATGCCTGGGTGGCCGGCGGACGCGCGATGGGTGAGAAAGTGCTGGAGGTGCTGGGATACGACACGGGCTTCACGCACATGGAGTGGTACCGCAAAGCCGACGGCGAAACGGTCTTCGGGGAAATCGCCGCCCGTCCGCCTGGCGCCCGCACCGTGGACCTGATGAACTACGCGTCGGATGTGGACCTGTTTGACGGATGGGCCGAAGCCGAGCTCAAAGGCACGTTCTCGCTGGAAATCGAACGCAAGTACAACTGCGCCTGCATCACCAAGCGGGCACACGGGCAGGGGCGCATCACGCGCATCGAAGGGCTCGAGGCGTTGCAGCGCCGACTGGGCTCGGCCATTTGCACCGTCGACCTGTTGCCGATCGGAAGTCCCCGTCGCGATTGGAAGAGCACCCTGCTGTCTGACGGCTACGTGACCCTCCGACATCCCGATTGGCAGACCACCATGGACATGGCGGACCTCGTCGCGACCGACCTGAACCTGTACGCCAGCTGACCGCAGGGGATTGGCGCCCCGACGCCGAGGCGAACCGGTGTCGGGATGTGGCGTCAAAGCCCCACTGGCAGTGGACCGGAGTCCACGATTCCTGGGTGCGACACCACGTGTGAGAAGGCAATTCCCCGAGGAGCAGGCGGCACGCGCCTTGCCATTTCTCCTTGTGGATGCGCCCGCGCTTCGGCGAGCCACCTCCACGTCAGTGCCGGATCCAGCCATGTCCAGAATCCTCGAAGAGCCGCCGGTCGATCCAGTCCGCAGCTTCTTCTCGCAGCAATGTGTGCTGCTCACGGGTATCGCATCTGGCGTGGTCGAGCCGTTCGCCGGTGAGCCATCTGTGTCGTCCACGTTTCAAATGGGTCGACGCGACGGCTATCACGTGGTGGTGGCGCATTTGGCCTCCAGCCGGTCTCTACGGGAAGCCGCCGACAAGTGTTTGGCCTTTGGACGCGGTGTCGACGAGCGAGCCGAGGCGCACCCGTACGGTCCCGATTGGTGTCACGGATTCGCCCAGGCGACGATGGACGCGGCGCACGACATTGCGATGTACGCGGCCACGGAAACGCTCCCACCGGTGGACAAGGCGCGCCTCAGGGCCGCACGCACGGCCGCGCGCCACCTCTCTCCCTTACCTGGACTCTGGCCGTCGCGCCCGGCCAAGCAGGAGCCGCCCCGCAGCCATCACGAATGGTAAGACCGCCAGCGCAGTAGGCGCGGCGGACCGCTTGCCGGGTATGTCGCAGACGGTACGCCACCCACGGTACGCCACCGACGGGGCGACCGGTATATTGTCCGGTCATGTCCAAGAAGCCCTCAACTGTGCTCGACGCGCGTGCGCTTGACCGAACGCTTCGTCGAATGGCCGACCAGATTCTCGAACTCAACGCGGGCACCGAGGGATTGATCCTCATCGGCATCCAGCGTCGGGGCGTGCAACTCGCGGAACGGCTGGGCCGCATCATCGAAGAGCGTGAAGGGGTCACCGTGCCGCGGGGCGCGCTGGATATCACGCTGTACCGCGATGACCTGCAAACGGTCGGGCCACGCCCGGTCGTCGGCGCCACCCATCTGCCGTGGACGCTTGACGCGCAGAACGTGGTGATTGTCGACGACGTGCTGTACACCGGCCGAACCGTGCGCGCGGCCCTCGACGAACTCGCCGACTTCGGACGTCCGGCACGCATCGCGCTGGCAGTCCTGATCGATCGCGGCGGGCGTGAATTGCCGATTCATGCCGACATCGTCGGTCGCACGATCACGGTGGCCAGTGGTGAACGGGTTGATGTGTTCGTGGCCGAGCTGGATGGCCATGACGACGTGGTGATCGCCTCCCGCGATGAGGACTGAGCCGTGATCGGTCCCCTGGGCAAGGATTTGCTGGGACTCGCGCCCCTGTCCGCGGAGCAGATTCGCCTCGTGCTCGATACGGCGGTGCCATTCCGCGAGATTTCGGAGCGACAGATCAAGAAGGTGCCGACGTTGCGCGGCATGACCATCGTCAATTTGTTCTTCGAAGCATCCACCCGCACGCGCATTTCATTCGAGTTCGCGGAAAAGCGGTTGAGCGCCGACACGGTGAATGTGGCCGTGGCCGGTTCCAGTGTGTCGAAGGGGGAGACGCTGGTGGATACGGCGCGCAATCTCGAGGCGATGAAGATTGACATGGTGGTCATTCGCCATCCCGCGTCGGGTGCCGCGCAGTTTCTGGCCGAGCGCATCGAGTCGAATGTCATCAACGCGGGCGACGGGACCAACGAACATCCGACGCAGGGACTGCTGGATCTGCTCACACTGCGCGACCGCTTTGGCGATCTGACGGGTCGCCGCATCTGCATTGTGGGCGATGTGCTGCATTCGCGGGTCGCGCGCTCGAATATCTGGGGTCTCACCAAACTCGGCGCCGAGGTGGCGGTGTGCGGCCCGCGCTCGCTCCTGCCCAATGCCATCGGCGAGATGGGCGTGACCGTGTTTGATCGGGTCGAGGCGGCCATCGAGTGGGCGGACGCGCTCAACGTATTGCGGCTCCAGCTCGAGCGCATGGAAGCCGGGTACATCCCGTCGCTGCGTGAGTACAATCGGGTGTTCGGCATCACGCGCGCGCGCCTGGAACGGGCACCACGTGACTTGTGCATCCTGCATCCCGGCCCGATGAATCGCGGGGTGGAAATCGACAGTGATGTCGCCGACGGCCCGCATTCGGTCATTCTCCACCAGGTCACCAACGGCGTCGCCGTGCGGATGGCCGTGCTGTATCTCCTCGCCGGCGGCAAGCCGGAACTCGCTGAAGCCGCCAAGAAGGGAGCAAGCTGATGTCGCGTGATGTGCAGAGAGACGTGCTGTTGAAAGGTGGTCGCATCGTCGATCCGTCCCAGGGAATGGATACGGTGGGCGACGTGTTGCTGCGTGGCGGCCTGGTGGAGTCGTGCGGCGCCGTGGTGGCCGCACCGGATGGTGCGGACGTGATTGACTGCGCGGGGTTGATCGTGTCGCCCGGATTCATCGACGTGCACGTGCACCTGCGCGAACCGGGCCGTGAGGACGTCGAAACCGTGGCGACGGGCGCGCACGCGGCGGTGGCCGGCGGATTCACCGGGCTCTGCGCCATGCCCAACACGAAACCCGTCACCGACAATCAGGCAACGGTGGGCTTCGTCAAGCGGCGAGGGGAAGACGCCGGGTATGCGCGGGTCTACCCGTACGGCGCGATCAGTGTCTCGCAGAAAGGCGACACGTTGGCCGAGATGGGCGAGATGGTGGCGGCCGGGGCGGTGGCCTTCACCGACGACGGCAGGCCCGTGGAAAGCGCGCACATGATGCGCACGGCCCTGGAGTATGCCCGCGCGTTCAACGTGCCGGTGGCGGAACATTGCGAAGACATGTCGCTGGCGCGCGGCGGGGCGATGAACGAGGGCGTCGTGTCGGCGCGCCTGGGTTTGAAGGGCATCCCCGCTGAAGCCGAAGAGATCTACGTGATTCGCGACATTCTGCTGGCGCGGCGCACCGGCGGACACATCCACCTGTGCCACCTCAGCACGAAGGGGTCGGTGGAACTGGTACGGTGGGGCAAGGAGCGTGGCATCAACGTGACCGCCGAGGTCTGCTCGCATCACATCTCGCTGACGGAAGACGCGGTCGAAGGCTACAACACCAATGCCAAGATGAACCCGCCGCTGCGCACGGCGGTGGACGTGCAGGCCCTCCAGCAGGGACTCGCCGACGGCACCATCGATTTGCTGGTGACGGATCACGCGCCGCATCACTACGATGAAAAGGAACGCGAATTCGCCGATGCGCCGAACGGTATTGTCGGTCTCGAGACCGCCCTCGGCGTGAACTGCACGTATCTGCTGCATCGCGGCGTGCTGTCGTTGGCGCAGATGATCGATGCCATGAGCTGCAAGCCCGCCCGCGTCTTCCACTTGCCCGGCGGATCGCTGGCTCGTGGCCAGGTGGGCGACGTGACCATCTTCGATCCGTCCCGCGCCTGGACGGTCGACGCCTCGCGCTTCAAGTCGAAAGGACGCAATACGCCGTATGGCGGTCATGCGCTCACGGGACAGGCGCGTATCACCCTCGTCGGTGGCCGCGTCGTCTATCGCGCCACGGACTGAACCAGCTCCGGCGGATCGTGCCTCGGTGACCCCGTTACTCCGCGAACCCGTTCGCGACACTGAGGTCGCGGAACAGGCTGCCGCGCTGGCCGCCTGCAGTCGTCGACTGCACGCGCGGGGCCTGCTGGCTGGTGCGGAAGGGAATTGCTCGGTGCGGCTACGAGACGGTACGCTGCTCGTCACCCCGTCCGGAGCGGACAAGGCCTCGCTCACGGCGCCGCAGGTGCTTCGGCGACACGCCGACGGCACCGAAGTATCACAACGGCGGCACCGCC